>PMJC01000011.1:1380-2518 GCA_003157235.1 Methanosarcina sp. | reverse complement strand
TTTGGGGGCCGATTAAGAATCTGTCCGGGCTGCCGACCGTGTCCCGCGAAGCCTTTGTCATGATATAACGAATTTATCTCGTGTAAGAAGGCGAAGCGTGAAGCCAATTATTTAAACCGACCGAGTTAGGGTTAGTTTTTTAATTTTTTGTCCCAAATCCCTTGAAAAATGTATAACTAAAAACTCCATCTGATTCTGCTGTCCGATACAAATCTTTAATTCCCTTCTCAAATGTCAATCTATCAACAATGCCTTGCTGTATTGCTTCTTCTCTAACTCCCTCAATCATTGCAGTAAATGTGTTTTTAATAAATCCTTCTACAAGTTGCGGCCGGCTGGCATCTACATAAACTATTCGTGGTGAAACCGAAACATCATCAAGTCCAATAGATTTAAACAAGGGATACAACTCTCGCCCTATATTTGAATTACCTCCGCTTTGTTTTTGAAGATGAACCTGGCAATCTATTGCAGTATGAGCTTGTTTGCTATCAGGATGGAAAAAAGTAGAGCCGTGATCTCCTTCTATTGCGATCATCACTCCTCCTTTTTTCAATACCCTTTTTAATTCAATTAGGGCTTGTAAAGGATTATGAAGATGTTCTAATACAAAACAAATAATAACAAAATCAAAAGTCTCGTCTTTAAAAACTAAATTGTAGATATCAGCTTGTCTAAATTCTACATTACTGATATTTAATGCTTCAATTATTTTTTTGGCTTCGATTATTGAATCTTCAGATAAATCAACTGAGAGAAATCTTGAATCAGGATTCTTTGTAGCAATTATTTTTGTTTGTGCACCAACTCCGCAACCAGCTTCAAGTACAAAACTGGCTTCTGAGAATATTGTATCATTATGAATAATATTATCTAACGTATCGGCTTGATCATTAAGCCTCATAGCTTCCCTATCAGAGTATCCATGTACATATTTGATGTTTACCATACTTTTTTTTTTACAAATTTAAAAATCTGGAATTAATTTGATATGATTTAAAGTAACTATCAATGCGGAAGTTTTGTAGGAGTTGTAACTATGATTGAAAATTGCCTTATCAGTTAGGGTTAGTCTTCTTGTCAACTGTCTAACATGCAGAGGAGCTTCGGATTAACCCTAACGGCCCGGCGGTTTAAT
>PMJC01000011.1:0-1339 GCA_003157235.1 Methanosarcina sp. | reverse complement strand
GCCGACAGCGCCAATGATGCTGTCAAGGTAGATGAAACTGTCATGGTGCACAGGATTTTATAAAGAGAACAGAGTTTAAAGGCATAGATTTGGGGATTGATTACAAATCTGTCCTGGCGCTGGCGAAGGCAATTAATTAAACCGACCGAGTTAGGTTTTGTAGCAATTTTAGATCGTCAAGATATAATTGTCAAGTGTGATTATTAATATATAATTATTGTAACACAATATATTATATTTGTATTGTAATATATATTTTTTATATTTGATACTTAATTAAATAATTTTAATCAACTAACATTATGAAAAAGATTAGTAACGAAATTATCATTAAAGGTCTAAAGTATACTATGGACCTTGCTCTGGTTCTCTTATTCATAGGCTTAATTGCAGGTGTTTTTACAGGAATCAATCTTTTTAAAGAAAAACCTCAAAGTGTTGGCGGAACTTACCTATTCAATGGCGCTACGATGTCATCGAGTATTAATAACGTAATGATATCTCTTCAGAACTCAAAATCAGGTGTGAGTCTTGAGTCTGTTAAACATAAATTTAATATGTTCATTTTCTTTTGCGGAATTATTAATATCATTGCGATTCTGTTGGTTACTTTACAGTTAAGACAAATCTTTAAATCATTTAGCAATGAAGATTATTTCTTTCCGTCAAATTCAATAAGGATAAGGAATATAGCAATAGTCATTTTTATTTGGGTAATTGCTGATCATATAATAAGATTCATCCCGGATTTAATGTTGCCCCATAATATTATTTCTTCAAGCATTGGACTCAATTCAATGCGGGATGGTAATATCGGTGCTATATTTGGAGTTAATATCAAAATGTTGATAGTCTCTTTTATAATATATGCGCTCTCAATCGTATTTAGTTACGGAAATACACTTAAAGAAGAATCTTCATTAACTATTTAAATTGAAGAGATGGCAATTATAATTAATCTTGATGTAATGCTCGCAAAACGGAAGATGAGACTTAATGAGTTTTCTGAGAAAGTAGGCATTACACAATCAAATCTATCCATTCTAAAGCAAGGAAAAGCAAAAGCTATAAAGATATCGACGCTAAACACAATTTGTGAGGTATTGGATTGTCAACCTAGTGATCTTTTAGAGTATAGGCGTGATGCGTCATTGTGAAACATAACTGTTAGGTTTCGTAGCTTTCTGAAAGTCCTGATAAATGAACGAAGACTATGTGTCATGGTGTGTTCGGGAAAAGCAAGTCCGGGTCTGTTCGATGCTATGAAACCTAACGGCCGGCGGTATGGTTTGTTGCCGTCTGTGTCGCGGTGCCGTGTTTTTTGCCAGTCCCGGTAGGT
>PMJC01000104.1 GCA_003157235.1 Methanosarcina sp. | reverse complement strand
AAATTATTTCTACAATTTTTTTGCATCTGTTACACACTATTATTTTAAGTTTTACTTCTTTTACTTGATGACGGAAAGTTTTTGCCCGATTTGTTTCTCAGAACTTCCTTTTTATGATAGAGAATGTTGTCTTTGCCATATTTTCTTTAATTGAATCTCATATATGTTTAACACTTCTCTAATAGATTCACAAAACAAAATTTTAGATCGTGTCCTTGAATCATTGGTCAAATCTGAAAATGCAGATGAAAAAATGATGGGTGCTTGGAAACGCAGAACTTCCGTAATTTCAGAGTACAGTGAATTATTTATAATCTTCCTCTTAGCAGATAATATTTTATCTGTAGGGCTTTTGATCTCGTTTTTATAATGTTTGTCCTTTTATCTCTTGAATTATGCGTTATTAACTGGTTACTTTATAAGACTAATATGGGAAAATATATCTAGTTTAAAATAGATAATAGGTTACTGTATTCCGTTATTATATATTCGTGATCCAAAAACCATTATGCATGGAACAGCTAAAAAATGTATTTCCTACGCAAATGGAAAAAATATCAGGAAAGGTACTCTTTGATGGATCGGGTTCGCTATATTCAGAGAAATTGTACAGATAGAAAGAAAATCGAAACGTTTCTTTTACGGGTAAGAACCGGCATACTTGGAATGACAAGTGATATTTTCCCATACGCCATTCCGGTGAATTATGTATGATACAACGGTTCTGTTTACTTTCATGGTATGGGTTCGGGTAAAAAGGAAAATATTCTTTCCCAAAATTCGTCAGTTTGTTTCACAATATATGAGGAACATGGTACTGTGACCGACCCTGTGCTTTGTCACGCAGATACGGCATACATGAGCGTAATGCTTTTTGGAAAGGCTGAAAAGGTTACTGACCCCGAAGAAGCCACTGTGACTCTCCAAAAATTGGTTGAGAAATATATGCCGAAGTATTACAGTAATCTTTTAACTAGCACTTTGATTGAGAAGTATCGCTCTTCACTTGATGGGAATGCAGTTTCGGTTTTCCGGATTACGCCACAGAAAATGACAGCTAAAGAAAACTCAGTGGAATCTGGCAAACTGTTGAACATAACAACGTTGTAACCGTATGCTATAGTTACATGAAACAAAAGCGCTGTAGGAATTTTCATCCAATGCGCCTTTTTATTGTATACTCGATATGAGCAACAACTGGATAGTGAAAGTTGTTATAGGTTTGCTGGCAGGGCTGTTTGGCACATGTACTAGTGACGACTGTAGGATGAAATCTGATAGAAGACAAAAGGTACTTTCCATGATTGATAAATATAATGTACGTGGAAAGTCTAAAATGGAGAACTCGTTTTTAATCATTTTTCTGTGTTTTATCTTAAAACACAGCTTTTATCAATTAACTAGTGGATAGTGGCTTGCAATAAATTGTTTCTATTAAACCATGAGTCTCGGAAGCAGTCTTTAAAGCATGAGGTATCTCTTTCGTCCTTTAACTCCGGTCTTGTAAAGTAGGCATATTTGCCAAATACATGAAGGCAAATATCATAGCTCATGTATACATCCTTTTTCCGGCTTAATATAAATATAGCTCCAAAGATAATTGCTAAAATCAAAGATCTAAAACCGTTTAATCAGTTTTCCGCACTCAAGGCCATACATTTTACATTATAAAATCAGCAGTAACATTAGTCACAATTATTATGGCAATCCTTAACGACAAAATCATCAATTCTGAAAGCACACTTCGAAATTTCGTATTCTGCATCCGAAATTTCGCTTTTTCGTTTGCCGAAATAAACACATTCGCCGGAAAAACTGATCTTCATTGGTACAATTGCCAACTTGTCATCAAAATAATAGCTTTTCTTAAATGAAGGTTTATGGATGATTTCTTTACCGTCACGACAAAATACTGTTATCTGCGCCACGGAAGTGAGAATATATTTTACGCTTCCATCTTCTGAGAAAACAAGAGAATTGCTTTCACCATCAATGCCGAGAGCATCCGGGTCAAAAGTAAATATAATACCTCTTGGCGTATTAACGCCCAAAATGCCACATGGCTCGACTGATTTTATTTTCCCATCGGGGTACAGGCAGAACCCAATGCGCGTCTGAATTTTGCCGGCATGTGTTTTATAAGAATCGTATCTTTGGGCCATAATGTAATGCTTTTAAGTTCTCAGGTTTCATATATGTTATGTTTATAACCTCACCTTTAAAGACATCAAACGGCAGATTGATCTGTAATTCTGGAGAAATATTATATTCATCCTCTTCCGCCCAAAAGGTGCTGATGTTCCCAAACACAGGACAAATACGCTTTACTGCTCCGCTTTCATAAAAATGAATCATTTCCGCTGGAAAGCTTCCAAGCCTTGTATTTACACTCAAAGAATCCTGCAAAATCATACTTGCGATATTCCCATTTTCATAAAAGGTCATTGATTTCATGAGCTTTTTTTCTTTTTCCATCATCCTCATACTGCGGGATAAAGATGCCGCAAGGAATGTCTATAGTATTTTTTTGAATTAGAATGCAGCGTTTGAGCATTTCGTTTTCATGGTATTCTGCGAAAGCGATACCCTCTAGAATACCGTAATTTGTACTTGCTCTTTCCAAATAATCGCCGCCTTTCACTGAGTTTGCACATGCACTATTTTTACAGTCTTTTCATTTGGCAATGAATTCACAGTTTCATACTCAAACCCTAAGACGCTTAAATCTTTAGTAAACCACTTTGGAATATGGCTGCAAATGACATCCAGCCGATTGAATTTTCCATTTTTCAGATAGGGTAGCAGAATTTTCTTTGAAGTCAGATGCGGATTCTTTGAAAGGATTTTTCCCATATTAAGACAAAAATCACCTTTATTCATACCAGGTTCCAAAAATTGCATGATATCGAATTTACTGGGTTTCTCCTGCTGCTCCTCAATTATCTCAACCATTTCTTTTTTGACTGAATCAAGAACATCAAACCCACTTTTTTCCACAAGGAATATTTCAAAGCCTGCTACTTCAAAAATACCGCACGCTATTCCTGGAATTTCACTTGCAACCATTATTTTTACATTATCTAGCTTCTTTATGGTATCCTCCACAGCCTTGCGTACCGCAGCAATACTCTTCGCGTTGCAAACTTTATTTTCAAATCTGTTCAGGACTTTCCATTTCTCACCGTGTTCTTCATATGTTACAATGAATCCCGGCTCAAATATTGAACTCGTTTTTTGGTTGTTGCTTTCTACAACTGAAATTTTCAAGATAAATCCTCCTTTCGTGTTGCAATTCATGACTATTTCAGGCTGTGATTTAAATATTTTCTCGCCATCGGAACTATCTTTTCGATTCACATAAGCTCCGGGGATTAATTTCACCGTCTAGGAATATATGTTGAGACAGTCTGAATAGATCCCACTACTTACAGCTGGGTACGCCAGAACAAATTGATTTGAATCTTTTTTTTGAGGGATTTTGCCAGAATATGATTACAAACAGGAACTGGCAGAATCTAATAAAATTCCAGCTAAGTCTTACAACATTTGATTTCTCAGAATCCTCATTTATTGAATATTCCTTACCATACATTCAGTAACTATTCCTTATTCCTCTTGTACTCCATGTCGGTGAACAGCGTGTCTGTCATCTGTTCCGCGAGCCACATAGCTCCCGCGTATCCAACGACAGGATGGCGCGGTACAGTCCTGCACGGTCGAAGGTGGGGAAACCTACGCGTACCAAATGGGAATAATGTTGTCGCTGGCGGTCCATCGCCCCTTAGAATGGCCTAGAATGAGATCGAGTTCAATTTCCTTGTTCTTGATCCGGTTTCCCAGTTCCCATAGATCTGCATTCATAATGATCTGCATGTCGAAATCGACTTTTTCCTTAAAATGCCTTGATACGTGGATCGTTCTGATAGGCCTGGTTGTCGTCACCGAAAAGCAGAATCACGGGCTTCATCTCCAGATCGAGACAAAATTCAGTCAGACCGATGATAAGATCTGGGTTTTCATATATAGCGACTCTCTTATCAGCAAAAAAAAGATGTGTAAGATCTGTCAGCGCATCGATGACAACTCCCCGTTCGCGAACGAATGATTCCTGAATTGGTTTTCCAGTAATTTATATCCTTTATTTCAGGTAAATAGCCCACAGCTTGTTGCGAGGACGGAAAATTTCCTGAGAACCGTCATTAATTAGCTTAATTATATGTTAAGTTACCTAGTATACTATCTAAAGGAAATACTACAGATAAATCATTATGCCTCTAAAATAAGAAAGGAGTATAATAGGGTATGTCTCTTTTTTCCTATGCCTATTTTATTCAATTTTTCAATTATTTTTAATGAATATTTATCTGAACTTTACGATCAATCCATTTTTTAAGTTTTAGAAGTGTTAATTTTTATTTTGAGGACTCCAAAAAAGTATGAGTAGGTAACCCGGGAAAATTATTGAGAATAAAACTTATAGTTATCTTCATTGTTTATACAATAACGTTATTGTATAATTATATGATTTTAAATTTTATAAAGGAATATTACACTTGCTTCAATAATTTGGTTTTAAAACTAAATTTTTGGGTCACCTCA
>PMJC01000350.1 GCA_003157235.1 Methanosarcina sp. | reverse complement strand
TGTACTTAACCCAGTGAAACTTCCATCCCACCATGGACCTGATGTAAAGAGTGTACTTCCAAACATCAATATAACATCTGCAGCGCTGATAGTTCCGACAACTCTCATGCACCTGCATACTGTAAACATGGAAGTTAACACTGACTGTACTGCAGAAGACATCAAAACAATTTTCAGTTCACAGTCCAGGATACATTTCGTAGGCCAGGGTATTACTTCAACAGCCGAAATCATGGAAGTTGCTAGGGACATAAAACGCCCCAGAAATGATATGTGGGAGAACTGCATCTGGCCTGAGTCCATAACAGTTAATGAGCAGGAACTCTACTTCTTCCAAGCCATCCATCAGGAGTCTATTGTAGTTCCCGAAAATGTGGATGCTATAAGGGCCATGATGGAACTGGAAAGTGAAGGTGAAAAGTCGATTAAGAAAACAAATAAAACCATTGGACTGTAAGTCTCGAATGAAACTTCAGCTTTTGAGGATTTCGGGTATTCAATCTGAATGTTCGGAATCCAGTTTTTTAGATATGAAGTTTCATATTCGATAATTCTGTATTTTTAAGTGAATCTCTTCATGAATATCCAAACCTGAATGTTAATCTACTATATTCTGCATCCTGAGAGCAAATACTGGAAAATTTATTTAGAAATATTGGGAAAAATATAAATTTAGTAGATTCAAACTATTTGGAATTATTTGAAGAGGCTTTCAAAGATGCATCAAATCCTATTTCCCACCTTGAAGACACTAATTCCGGAGTTCGCTTTTCTTGAATAGTGACAGACTGAACTCCAATTACCAAAATAGATCTCGCAGCAGGATACTATTGTTGAGTTGGTTAAAGCCTTGGAGGAGCTATGAAAATTATCATGAGAAACATTGGAAAGCGTATTTTAGGAAATTCTCCCGAATTTTCTATTGTTATTGGCCCTCATGAAGGAACCTCTTGATATCCTGTAGGCATCTAAGTTTGCAAAGTTTAAATGGCCATTGACTCTCACGATCAATTATATATGAAGTTCGAGTATGTGAATAATCATAAAATACTCCAAGAATATTACGCAGAGACCGGAAAAGGAGATTAAATCAACGAAAAAAAATAGAGCCTACCATGAAATCCGACATGAGGTAAACGTGTCTCATTGTTGAAACTACTGACAGATGTAGAAAGGATTCGAAACAAATACAAAAACTTTATAAATGGAAAATTTTTAGAGAGTATTTCGCTTGAATTGTTATTTATAGCCTTAGACAGATTTGATGCTTTTGTTAATGTTAAAGATGCTCTGCTCGTGACCGATGTGGCAGCAAAGCAGCTAATCATGAAGGAGATTTACGAGCTTGTTACGTGAGGAGGAGGAAACCATCTTAAGACTTTCTGATAATATATATTTAGGGTGGAAATGATCGCAGGCAATGGCTATGTATATAAAATACATTTTATATTATTATAAATAGAGGAATAAAATGGCGATAAAAAAAATCGGGATAGACTCACGCTGCGATAGGTTTGAAGTAATTGAAATGGTGAAAGAAATTCTTGCACATTTCAGCTCAAAGGTGCAGATTTTTGTCGCCACTCCCACAGCTGATATACTTGGAATAGAAGGTACTCCTGTTGAGAAAATGAGAGACCAAGGGGTCGAACTGATTATCAGTGTAGGAGGTGACGGCACAGTCCTTCGTAATATTGCCAAGATGAAAAATCCTCTGCCTATACTCGGGATCAATATGGGAACTCTCGGTTTTCTCGCAGATTTGGAACCTAAAGATGCAATTGAAACTATAGAGGAAGTTCTGTACGGTTTTTCTTATCTCGAAAAAATGCGAGTAGATGTTTTCCTTAACGAGGAAATGATTGAGACCGCAACCAACGAAATTGCGATAATGTCAGCAAAACCTGCAAAGATTATCCAATTTCAAGTTCATATCGGTGATTGCCTTCTTGATGATATACGTGCAGATGGCGTGGTTTTTGCAACCCCCACAGGCTCAACTGCCTATGCAATGAGCGCAGGCGGTCCTATAGTAAACCCTAGGGTAAATGCGATAGTAGTTGTTCCTGTTGCCCCTTTCAAACTTTCCTCAAGGCCCTGGGTAATTCCATCTGACACTGAAATAACAATTAAATTAGCAGCTCAAAAAAAGGAAGCTATCATTGCAATTGACGGACAGAAATCCTACCGAATCAGAACCGGTGATGTAGTCAAACTTAAAAAATCCAAATTCCCAGCACGCTTTGTGAAGATTTCAGATACTTGCTTTTATGAAAGAGTCCAGAGAAAACTCACCTAATAAAATATTTATTCAAAGTTAATTTCCTCTTATGAACTTAAAGGATTCAGATAAGCTCCTAAATTCAGATAAGTTCCTAAATTATGTCAGATCCTTAGAAGTTGTATATAAATGACTCATTAAAATCAGAGGTTTATCGAAATCCTATATATTTTTTCCTGTAAGCTTGAATTCTTGGAACTTCTTAGCTCAAAAAAATTTTCAATCCGAATTTGATAGAAGCATATATTTAATGACCAAAAATTACAACGTTCCCACTAATTTATAATGGGAACCAATCTTATTTTTTAGCTAAGTTGATTTGACAAAATTTATTTTGATATACGAATTTTATCATATCTCACACGAAATAGTACCCACTTTTATTACAATTAAACTATTAATATTGTCAAAATTAGCAAAAATAACTCTTAATCCTATTTTTCATGAAGTTGATTTTAAGTGTCAAGTTCATCGAGCTTTTTTGATACATTTTGAGGCAATAGATACTTCTGATTACTAACTGATGAAAA
>PMJC01000323.1 GCA_003157235.1 Methanosarcina sp. | reverse complement strand
TCATCTAGTCCTAAGACTGGAAGTTTGCAGGTCCACGTCTGATCGACGCCATCGAGTGTTATTATCTGATCCGCTACATGTTGCCCATCTTTATCTAATTCGAGCCAAACTTTCTTACCGTCAATATTTACCTGCTTTGCTTGGAGACTGTAATTCTGCCCGAGGTCTTTACTTTCGCCGATCTTAATAGGGAACTTGTCTTTGCTATCCACAACGAGCTTGGTAAGCTTGCTAGCATCTGAAGATTTCAGCGGGACGAACTTATCTTCGAATAACCTAAGGACATTGTAATTGCCCCAGGCAGCATACTTAAATGCAACCGGCTGGATAGTTGTCTGATAAACTAAACCATGCTCTCCAATGACGTTGCCAGAATTGCCTGCAACATTTTTAATGGAAAGAGATTCAGTTGTCACGTTGTCATTAGGGTCATAGTAGAATGCTGCAAAATTACTAGCATCCATTGTAGCACCGGCATCACCTTGCGTGGAGATAATGTCGTTGATACTAGAACCATTATACACTGGACCGCGAATCTCAATACCATCTTTTGCTACTGGAACTGCACTTGCGGCGGATGCAAATACAGTCAGAAGCATGAGAACAGCCAGTGTTAATGCTGCAAATCTCTTCATTTTATTGTTTCCTCCATGTTTGCTAAGATATTTTGTATGCAAGAAAAAGTGTCGGGATCAACACTTTAGGGGTTTCACCATTCTTCATCAAATAAGACTTCTAAATAACGTCTATTGTCGAAAAGAATTTCATTCCCTCTTTTATCATTCTGAATTGGATTACAAGTGTAATAAAATAATTGCCTTATTAAATCTTTTGTGGTCAATTTCAGGGAATTTGAAGAGGAAAAGCGCAAAACAACGATACAAATAACGGTAAATGTCGAAAGAGCTCGAGTAGAATATTATTCAGAAGTTAACATAGAGATGAAAGTCTAAATACATATCGAATACTATGGAAAAAAGAAGGTATATTTAACAGATTTTAAGCTAAATAATTTTAGACACTACTGATTTAAAAAACACATTCTGTAAGAATACTAATTACTACATTTCAAAAATTTATCAAGCCCAAAACCACCACATTCTGCACAAAATTCAAGTTGATTTCTATAGGTGATTTCAATAAACTCCTAAATTTCGTCATGTGCTTATATTAATTGTATACGAATTGTTCTTGAAAATTAGATGTTTATCGAAATCATCTATAGATTATTCTGCTAACTTTCATTGGAATCATATATGATAGTAACACGACAAGTATGTGTTTTGGGTGTTAACGAGAGAAACTATATTCCTGGAATACTTGGGCAGTGTCGCAAATTTGATGTAAATATAAGTCAAGTTTTTATTACATGTGTGTAATTTTGTACTCCATATCTGAATTTTCCACCCACTTCTTAAGAGTTGTGATTTTACAGAAAAATAGGCATTCTGCCATCACTCACTAAATAAATGGTTTTTCAATCGAACATTTTACTTTGATCATTAACAATTAAATGGTTAATCTTTTTTCACAATTAAGTTTCCATTGTAATGATTGTTTACGTTTTAATGCATTTAAGCAGGTCTGCTCTAGCTAAACTTGCTTGAGTACAAAACAAAAAATCGAAAAATGGCACTAAGTACATTTTGAAAAAATAACATCAAAAGATTACTACATGAAGCTTAAGGAACGAAAAATGGTCTTGTCTTGAGTTGTTAAAAATAATAATCATAAGATTCTTCTCATATTTTTCCAAAATTGGAGTATACTCATTTTTCAGATTTAATCACTGATGAGTCCTAATTTTTAAAAAAATAGGGAAAAACTGAGTTGTATTCGCTAAACAATTTCGTAATTTCTCGTAGGTACTTTCATCATTTTTATAATTCATAAGTCCAAAATAAAGTGTGCCTCTTTGGATCTATTCGATATTATAAATTGACGATATTCACCATTAAGGTAAGATATACTGATTTACAGAACCAAGACGCTATTTCAATTAGAATGCTTTCAAATTGCTGAAAGTATATATAATGGCGATTGCCAAGTAAACAAAATTAATTGAGATGCATTATTTTTATTACTAATAGAATGAGTTAACTTGTGTGCCCAAATTTGGGTAGCACTTCATCACTCACTTTTCCAATTCAGGTTCCAATAAATGCCAGAAACAATTCCGTGATGATCACGGAACGTGTTGTAACAAGTATAAGAAAATCTAAATCAAAGTTCCATATTCTAGATATTTACATATTTATAAAAAATGAACAAATTTATTAGGTACCTGTGGAAGATCAGATACCTAACATGTGAGAATTATAAAGGATATAGTAAAAGTTCACAGTTAGAGAATTTCGATAAATATCTAATTTTCAAGAATAATTTATGTACCCTTCATGAGCATATGACAAAGTTTAGGAGTTTATCGAAATGCCCCTTTTTTATCGACGCACTTGTTTTGTATGAAATCGTTCCATTTTGATAGTATGAGGTAGATTAAAATATAAATTAGTTAGCTTAGCAATGGTTTTAGGGCAAATTTACATCCTACAGAAGCTGCGGGGTATTCGACTGAATAAAATCAGCCAATCAAAATTTACTCATTAAATCTTATTAAATATAGTTATTGATATTGATATTTTTATTATTTTGTCCAACCTGAATGGTTCCATATTTTTTAGTTTTTTTCGCCTTTTTCTTTCAGATAATACACCCAGTCACCATGCTCTATTATTTCTGTTTCAGGTTTTTCATCACAAACGTATATGAAGCCTCTGATTATTTTCTCCCCTATTTCAAGATCTACGTATTCCTTGTGGTACCCTCCGAAAAGTTCCATATAATCGATTGATTTTGCTACTTCAAGCTGCTTTTTTCCAGAAAACCTGCGCACCTCAGCGACCACAGAAGATTCTTCAGAAGGGTATATTCCTGAGTATGGACCCAGAGAGTAAAGAGCATATCCTTTTACTTTAGTCGTCCCCATAAATTCAGACATGTTTTGCAAGTAAAAACGCCGGTTATTGTAGAGACCATCTCTAAGGCTACCATAGAGTACCATGATTATATCCTCACCTTCCAGTCTATGATAAGATCGCTCCCAGCATATATTCCTGTGAAAAACACTCCCATAAAGAGTTCGGTCCTTTATTTCGCTGTTTCGTGCATCATACTTGCTTCGGAAATCCTCGAAATTTTTTTCCATGGATATTCTCTTGAAATGATTTATCTCTTGAAAGCCATTCTTCTTAAAAAGAATCTCGTTTTTGATGTTTCTTCAAAATTGTAATCCTTCTAGCTAAATGCAACTTGAACGATATATAAAAAACGTATTTATTACTTACAGTAAAAATTAGCCCTTCGAAAAACCTCGAGCTGCTAAGCGCTGGGTAAGGTCAAGGTTTGCTAGCAGGAAGAGATCCTCTTTGCTATACGCTACTTTTTTATTGCCTGAGAGCTCAAGTACACTTGTAATGCCTGGTTTTACTTCTCGTACCTCTTGTCCATCAACCAGTATTTTTTTTACGCGTACAGGTTCGGATTGAAGGCCAACAAAGAGATGAAGAACACTTGAAACTTCAATTTTTCGGGTAAATTTTGAGAGGGTGCATTCAAGGATGTAATCAGTACTTACAATTTCTTTGTCTGAAATAATAAATCCTCTTTCGATGTCCTTGGCTTGCACGTTCTTAAGGCGTATCCCAACCCTGGTACCTGCCGGAGCACTCTCCATATCCACATCGTGGCTCTGAATGGAACGGATTTCAATGTCTCTGTTCATAGGGAAAATCTTCGTTTTGTCTTTATCTCTTGAAATTCCCTGTTTGACAACCCCGAGAACTACACAACCTTTTCCTGTGACATTGAAAGCATGATCTATAAATACCCTTGTGGGCAGTTTGTTCAACTTAGCCTGTTCAGCTTCTATTTTTTCTGCCATCAAGTTGATTCTGGATCTGAGATCTTCCACACCTTCAAAAGGTTTTTTTGCGCTTTTGTTAGTATTTATGGAAATGCATTTCCAATCCTGGAGAGTAGTTCCTGCAGTCATTACTTTTATTTCTTTATTCAGCTTATCGATTGCATGTATATGTGTGCTGTCAGACTTTGTTAGGGCAATTATCCCATTCTTAAAGCCAAGCAGATCCAAGGCAACAATACATTCTCCAGTGTGAACACTTGCAGGATTATCTCTTTCCAGGCCATTAGGGGATATGCAGAGAATCGGTATTTCGGAAATATTCAGTGCAGCAACCAGTGATTTCAAGGATTTAGGATAGCCTTGAGGTTCCACAAAAACCATTTTCCGGCTCTCTTCATCATTATTGTACATCGTTATATCTGAAGATGTCCCTTTTTTCCCGAGGTTTGCAGCAAGGGATGTTCTTCCGCTTTTTTCTGCCCCGATGATTGCAAGGTTTGTCATGGTGGGTCCCTTTTATAGATAGTATTTATTTTGATATTGTTGAATTAATTCGTTTTTGCATGTGTTAAAACCCATTTTTACACAGAATGAAAACCATTTTGAAAATTTTTACCTTTTCATTTTTAGTTCTTCTATTTTCATCTTAATTTAATACTGTCATTGATCCCAATGTAGCTTTTTTTTGCTACAAAATAGAATCCATGCCAGTAACCATAGCACAATTTTAGGTTTCTAATC
>PMJC01000400.1:1957-3093 GCA_003157235.1 Methanosarcina sp. | reverse complement strand
CATATAATTAATTTAAGATAATTATTTAGATAATTAAATATATTTTATTTAATTAAATTCATGAAGTAGAACCAACTAGTCTAATTCATATGTGGTGGATAAAGAATGAAAATGAGATTGATAGTTTATTTGNNATTCATGAAAATTCGACAGTTGTACATGCAAGGTGCCCATGCTCATAATGTCCATAAGTGCGTACTTGCAAGTAACGTACTTCGATGCCTGTTGGGCTCAGGCCCTCATATAGCTAGAATCCTAAACTAGCGAGGTATTCGGCCAATATTGACGGATTGAAGTTTCTGTTTTTCATTTGTTCTCCTATCTTTCGCAAAAATCTCAAATTTATCTCGCATTTGTAGAAACAGGTTTTTGGGATAACTGCATTAGTATCTATCTAATCGAAAACTAGAGTGCTTTCAGNNCATCTCTGGTCAAGAAGTAAGTGATACCATGCCAATTAAAGAAGCTTTTAACTTTTGGGTCATAAGATGATGAACGAGTGATTGCTATCACTAAACTTTCTAAATAATATATAAATGACTCTTGGAAATCAGAGGTTTATCGAAATATTCTATAATGACTCAAGGACACGATCAGAATTTGATATGAAATTAATTTGCATTACTTTTTAGGGACTAAATTAGCACTAAATTTTGAAGATCCCAAAAATAATAAAAAACATTATTAATATTTAATTAGTTTTTAGATTAAAAAATTTTTATGTAGAGTAACTTTTGTTCAGAAACAATTTTTCATACAATTAAAACTTAAAGTAATTACATCAACAAACTCAAGATATTGATTTTGTGCAAATTATGCCAGGAAAACGAGAAGTTAACACTTGCAACACCTTAAATTCTGCCTATTTGGGACACAATGCCAAAGCTATGCTAATTCTCCAAGATTGGAAAGAAACTTTAGAAAAGGGAAGTATCATGAAAACAAGCACTAGGGATCAAGCAGAAGGTAAGCTTCACAAAATGAAGGGAGAGATCAAGGAAACCGTCGGGGAACTCATCAATAATCCCCATTTGAAAGCCGAAGGTAATGTTGAAAAGAAAGAAGGCAAGGCGCAAGAAAAGGTAGGTAAAATCAAGAAGTTCCTGGGAAAGTAAAAGAGCGGCGTATCAGGTGTC
>PMJC01000400.1:0-1851 GCA_003157235.1 Methanosarcina sp. | reverse complement strand
TGTGATTAGATCAACCGATATTATTTGATTAACGTTTTTCCCATAGTTACTATTGATGTCATTTTTCAACTTTTGTATTCATTACATAGAAAGCTCAATCTCGAAAGCATTAATCAAATAACATTTATGATAAATTGATTAAATATTAATTGCAGTTTTATATAAAATAAAAAATTTAAATCCGCTCATTAGTAAATTTTTACTTTTCTTGACAATCAGTGTCTTTTGAGTTTATAAATAACTTAAAAGCAGGCTTTTTGAGATCTATTTTAAAAACATGATAAGAGATTATTTACCCTGTTACTTTTTATCTATTTTTGTGCATTATATATCGCTTCAAACGATCTCTTTGCATAACTTGATTCGATAATATACTCTATCATAATAGTATAACTCTATCACTATATATTTCAAATTGGATGTTTCATAAATTCTTTCCAACTGGAATTTTTAATGAATCCATTGTTTGAGTTGTAGGATTGATTTTAAATATTACTCCACTTTCACTGACATTTGGATTGTTTACAACATTGATCCAAACATTTGTTGATGTGTTAGTATAATAAACCAGATCATTCGGTGTGAAAAAAGCATTCAATGTCCGCGTACCCACGCCTAATACAGTTCCTGCTGCTGGGTTATAAATAAAAGTTCCAGGTACCGAAGCAGTTGCTCTAGTTGAATACTACTTAATGAAGTAGCAGATAATGGATATGGAAATTGAACTAGACAATCACGATCTATTTCGGAATACTGAGATTTTTGAAAAAAATCTTAATTTCGCAAAAGAGCATAGAAAAAGTTTCTCCAATTGTTAGTCGATACTTTTGGAAAAGAATTTATTGACTGATTCTCAATTCTGAAAAAACTAAAAATGGTTTCCAGAGAGTTTACACCCTGTTAAAATCCGGTTTCATTTCGATGGAGTGTTCTTCGGCAAAGGCTGCATGCCTCTTATCTTCTTCTTCCTTTGACAGGTTAGAACCAATGAGTTCAAACTTCAGATTCTTGAAAATCCTGTTTGTTCCACCCTACTTGTCTGCCAGTAAGGCTCATAGCCATAGTGATTATATACTTTAAATAGCTCCTCATGAGTTAGAGGCAATTTATCCTTATCAAAGCCTTCAGCTTTTTTTAGGACTTCCTTATCGACATTAAGAGTGATTATCAATGTGTGCTCGTAGAGCTTCAATTCAATGGCCCGGCAATGAATAGCAAAAAATTTATTGCCCATACCTAGGAACCCACCAAAAAAAAGTACTGCATATGATATTCTATCATTTTCCAAATCAATTATTAGGTCTTCAATCTTTCCTAGACCCTCTCTAGCCACATTAACAACATCGTGTCCTTTGAGCGTGTTTACTGATAAAAAGTTTGGATTAGTCATATTTCCAACTCCCTACATAATTTATTTATAATTTGGTTACAACCCTTTAATTATTCACCATCATCAAAACTGGCTTTAAGTTTTTCATCATCTTCATATGAAAGATATGCAGGTATTATCGTTGCTTTGCACTTGTTTAGTCTATCTAGTACTACTCTCTAGTACAATCTAGTACTTTGTCTTCTGTCCATTTCTGACTATTTACCTGTAATTGTCCCTGTAATGACATCAATTGTCATTCCCAGCCAAGGTCTCCAGAAAAATATTCCTATTAACATGCCCAAAAATGCGCCGCCAATCATGCATGTACCCACAAGATATTAGGCCTATTTAACCTTGATTTTGCCATTGGGGTTGTGAATAGGAACCGCTGTATCGTCGAGGTCATCACCCCCTTCTTTTTAAGCTGATGGATAGTATATGCAAAAGTAAAGATTTTTTTATATTTTCTGAGTTTTTGA
>PMJC01000332.1 GCA_003157235.1 Methanosarcina sp. | reverse complement strand
CGGAAAATGTACTTGCAAATGGAGGGGCGGACAGGGTACTATTTACCGGAGTGGTAGCAAACGTTGCTCTAGCTGCTTCTGGAGTAAATATTGGAAAAGTCAACATAGAATTTATCAAATCTCAAGGGTACGAAAATCAGATCGAAAAGGCAAAAAGTCTACTTGTAAGGTTCAGAGACAGAGTTTGTCTCCCTATGGATGTTGCTGTAAACGATAATAAAAAGAGAGTTGAAGTGCCCATTTTGAAGCTTAATTCAAACTCTCTTCCCATAAATGATATAGGACTTGAAACAATTGTGGCTTTCACCAGAGAAATCGAGAATTCGAAAACTGTTGTCTTAAACGGCCCTGCAGGAGTATCAGAGATTGCTGAATTTGCTCTTGGAACCCACGAAATAATTAAGGCTGCAGTAAAATCTGAATTTTCAATTATTGGTGGGGGACATATAACGGCAGAAGTTGACCATCTTGGCCTAGAACATCGTTTCTCCCATATCAGCACAGGTGGAGGAGCTTGTATTGATTATCTTGCAGGGATGAAGCTTCCAGGCGTTGAGGCCCTTAAGGTTGCGGCTAAAAAATATCATGAACTTATACAAATTTGAAGATTTTATTTCCTTGAATTTCCGGATCTATTAATTTTGTATCAATATCTTCTATTTAGCAGTTATTTCTGCTTCTTTCTTTAATTTGCTTCTTAAATAGTTTTTACCCGCCGCATCTGACATTCCATGGATGTATCTGTATTATTTATTTGTCTATTTTACCACTAACATACTGAAACTTAGGTTAATTTTTAAAATACTGTCATATTGAGAAAATTGATGGCATTTTTGTGCATAGCTGCTGAAAATAAGTTCTATCTACTCATAAATAAAATTCTAGAAATGACAGTTCAGATAAACATATTGTTATACCAGTTTCAGTATACATATTGTTATTAACCGTGTAAATTATAATGATAAATAAGATCTACATGCTAATGACAGTGATATTTATAAGATAGACTATTTAAAAATAGGTGTTGGTTCACGCATGCTTACAGAAACTGAAGGAAAGACTGCAGTTAAACTTGCAAGAAAGGCAATTGAATCATTCCTGTCTGAGAGGAAACTCCCAGATCCTCATGATTTGGATTTTGAGTTTTCAACGGTTTTTGGAGAAATGAGGGGAGTTTTCGTTACACTTACTGAAAAAGGGCTTCTTAGGGGTTGTATAGGGCATCCTTTTCCGGACTCCACACTAAAGGAAGCAATTATGGATTCTGCGATCTCAGCGGCTATTCGCGATCCACGCTTTCCACCTGTTGAAGAAAAAGAGCTGGATGATATGATTGTTGAGGTAACAATTCTTACCCCTCCTGAAAGAATCAATGCTCCTCCAAAAGAATTTCCAAACTTTATAAAGATTGGTAGACATGGTCTCATTGTAAAGCAAGGTTACTGCCAGGGATTACTGCTTCCTCAAGTTGCCCCTGAAAACAATATGGATTCGATTGAGTTTTTGGGCCATACATGCCTGAAAGCCGGTCTTTCTCCTGATGCCTGGCTCACAGGAGCTGAAGTTCACTGTTTCGAAGGACAGATCTTCAAGGAAAAAGAATCACGTGGCGAAATTCTTGAAGAAAAATACCATTAAAAACAGAACATATGGCCCAAAAGCTATATCAAAAGACTAGAGAGATTTCGATAAAGCCCAATATTGTGCCGATTTTTTATACAAAGTCTAATAAATAATTCGAATCTCGACGTTAGTTATTATAAAACCATAGCATAAGAATCTCTCGATATTTTTTCCAAAATATGAGAAAGACACTCATTTTTCAGATTTGATAAATAACTTGTGGAGGCGGTCAATAATTCATTGGAACTAGTGTTTCAAAATTTAATCTTTGTTTTAATGAGTTCCGAATCCATCATTTCTTCATGTTGTAGCCTAACTTTGCCTGTTGAATAAAAATAAGTGTCTTTGTTTGTTTTCATTGGAACAAATAAACATAAAAAGGTAATTCGCTTTACTCAACTGTCAAACCAAGGGTGAATTAAGAAATAATGTTTTCAATATAAAATTGTATTATATCATTAAAATAGAATCAAATGAATGCTTATTTTTGGTGTTTTTGACTTTAGATATTTAATTGCTAATTCATGAATTTTGTAGAAGATGTTGTAGCATTAAATGAAAACTTCAGAACTTCTGATGGCCATAATTTGCTTTATCAAATAAAGCTGTATATACCAACGATACTAAATAGTTCAGAACGTATATCGAGTAAAATGGAGTGTCCATACCAATAGTGTAGTCACTTTTCGTTTTCCTAATAATAATCCATTATTTTCAGTTACTCTTTTTTTATTTTATTCTTATTGTAGAAATGTTTCTGAAATGAAGAGATTTGAAAATATTTGTATGGGTCAAAATATTTATTAGGAAGTATGCTGTATAAACTGAACATGCCCTCTCTATCTTTCGTAATGCCTTCAATGAATGAGGAAGAAACCATCCGAATTTGTATAGAGAAAGCTCAATACATATTAAAAAAATATAACATAGATGGAGAGATAATAGTCGCTGATAATTCATCAGACAGAACAGCTGAGATCGCAGTGGCTATGGGTGCAAAGGTAATCGGCCCAATCAAGGGATATGGGAACGCTTACCTCAAAGGACTAGCCCTGGCAAAGGGTAACTATATTGCTATTTCCGATGCGGACAACACATATGATTTGCTCGAGCTTGATAAATTTTTGGACCCTCTCATAGCTGGAGATGCAGACTTTGTAATAGGGACCAGAATCAAAGGTGATATAAAAAAAGAAGCTATGCCTTGGCTGCATCAATACAT
>PMJC01000127.1 GCA_003157235.1 Methanosarcina sp. | reverse complement strand
AGATCGCAAGATCTTCAGCAATATCTACAAAGTCGCAGCCTCCATAGTATCGCTTGCCAGAATATCCTTCTGCATATTTGTTAGTCATAATCGAGCCCTGAGCTTCCATAACGGCTCTACTTGCATAATTTTCAGACGCAATCAGGTTCAATTTGTATTCCTGACGTTCGGCTTCTTTTTTGATAGCCTCGGACAGTTCCGAATCGATTTTATCAATATAAGACATTACTGTCACCTGAGAATCTATTACATCTATAACCTATTCTAAATCAAGAGTTTTTTGCTAGATTAGATTGATTAATACTAATAAGCAGATACTTGAAAGCTTCATATTTGGAGGTATTCGAGAATTTGAAGGTTCAAGAAAATGAGGATTTAGCAGATTGAGATCGTCGGATAAATGGGAATCATTAAACAGCATTATAACCTTTTATATTGGAGGTTCTTATACCGAATTATTAAAATTTCCAGAGAAAAATTTATGTATGTTTTTGAGGCATAGGAGATTTTGAAATCTGGAAAATTTTTGTGTCTTAATGTTTCGTGGAAACACCCAATTTGAATTATTAATAACTACCGAGGCATTAAGGAGGCTATTGATAGGTGAAATCTAGTCTGGTTTGGTCATTAATTCAATCGTTTGATTAATTAAAAGGATATTACAGTTCTACCCTTAATTTTAAGTTTACCCTCGACAAAGAGCCTGACAGCTTCAGGGTAGATAATATGTTCCTGTTCAAGGATCCTGGCAGTGAGAGTTTTTTCTGTATCACCTTGGATTACAGGCACACAGCTCTGAAGAATTATTGGACCGGAATCCAGTCCTTCATCTACAAAGTGTACGGTACAGCCTACAACTTTTACCCCGTATTCTAATGCCTGCTTCTGGGCACGGAGTCCTTTAAAAGATGGAAGAAGAGAAGGATGAATATTCAAGATCCTGTTTCTGTATGCCTCAATAATTTCGGGTCCTAAAAGTTGGAAATAACCTGCAAGTAGAAGAAGGTCAATATCATACTGTTTCAAGACCTCAAGTATTTTCCGATCATATCCTGCATTGTCACATCTACTCGGATCAAGAAAAACAGTGCTTATTCCATGATTCTTTCCTCTTTCAAGTGCATAGGCATCTCCCTTATTAGAAATAACCACATTAATTCCCGCATTCTCTATGTAACCCTTCTCAATGCTGTTTATAATTGTCTGTAGATTCGAACCCCTTCCAGATACCAATACTGCAATCTTCACAACCATTGAAGCTTTTAGATTGGAACAATGATATATTAGAGTTTTGGAACTATGGGAAATATTTAAAATGCAAATCGAGACTTAAAATTTAATTTAAATAAGCAAAGATAATAAATGTATTTCTGGATGAATATATAATTCTAAAATCAATTTAGAGGATTCCGATAAACTCCTTAATTTCGTCATATGCTTATAAATTGTATATAATTGACTCGTGGAAATTAAAAATTTATTGAAATCCTCTCTAGTCTACAATTATGGTAGGTACGAAAAAAACTCATTTCAGGCTCGAGAACCAAACAAAGTACAAAAAGACTGCGCTGACTGTTGATAATTAAAAGGTTCGGATTTATCTCTTAGTTTTTTTCTTTACAGAAATACTATCCAAATATTTTTCTAATATTCATATATTTGTCCCAGTATCTTTTTTTGATCCATTGTTTGATTTTCAAGATCGCTTCTAAGATCCTCAAAATACTTATTTAATTTTCAATCTCTCTATTGATAGAAATTATAACAAAAAACTACACACAACATCTTCAGCTTTACTCTTTGAACAATAGTGGCAAGAACTATTCCTGCTTGAAATATCTTTTTAGTTACTACATAAATTCATTCTCTTGAGCTTTTTTGAGCTAATCCTCTTGTTTCTTAATATATCCCTTATTTCTAGGGAATGCTCTTTTACTGCTATTTTCACTGTTGAATCATAAATTTTGATTTTGCTAAAGTATCCACTGTATCTGTAAACAATTTCATTTTTTTCTGATAAATCTACTTGAGAATATGAAGTAATTTAGTTGTTGTTTTGAATTTTCCGATCAACTCATAATTTCTGTCTATTATATTATGAAGTTTGTATCCTAAGTGTGACTTAACACTTTTTTTTATTCAGATCCAATCTCCACTTCTCTATGTTTTTGCTTTATTTTCTCGAGGTTTATTAGCTTTTGAATATCCAATATTTAACTGAATAAAAGTAGCAGCCTGAATAATTCCCCTATTTTCCAAAACAAGGCAATTAAGTTGGCTCTGCAACTTTCTCCATATTTATTCTTTTTGTAGTTATAATCATTCTTTTTCTGAATGAATAGACTGTGGTACTTTCTGGTATATACTAGAAAAACCAAGAAACTTCCTGAAAGAAATTAGACCAATACATTGTTTCTCAAGTTAAAGGTCTGAAAGACCATTCGATTACTGTAAAAAAAGCATTCTAAAAATAAAGATAACATCAGTTCCAAATATGTCTTAGGAAATGTTTTGTTAAAAAATATGGACTCAAAAATGATACTAAAAAATTTCCAGTCAATTAAAAGGAATCAATTTCAACAAGTTTG
>PMJC01000325.1 GCA_003157235.1 Methanosarcina sp. | reverse complement strand
GGATAGATGTTAAGCTAAATGAGGCCGTTAGGTCAATTAATATTGGTTCAGGAACTGTTCAGACAAGAAAAGGAATTTATTCTTTTGACAAACTGGTGATTGCCACAGGAAGCTTGCCATTTATACCTAAAAAAGATCGCACTACAAACATTTTACCTTATGGCATCTTTACCTTGAGGAGCCTTGATGATGGCATGCTCTTTGAAAAAGCCCTGGGAACTGCCGAAAAAGTTTGCATCATAGGTGGAGGGACAATAGGAATCGAATGTGCCGTAGCACTTGCGAGAAGGGGAATTAAAACTGTACTCATAAGCAGAAGCAAAAATCTGATTTCCAGGCAGTTTGATCCCGAATGTGCTGAAATTATAAGAACACACCTGGAAAGTCTGGGCATTGAAGTAATTTCAGGTGAACATATTGTTATTCCTGAAAATTTCTGGAACGAAAAAACTCTGCAAGTTGGAGAAAGGCTATTTCTTGCAGACATTGTGCTCCTGGTAAGCGGGGTAAAACCCGAAATTTTTCTTGCCGTGGAGGCCGGAATCGAAATTGGAAAAGCTGGGGGAATAGTTGTAAATGAAATGCTCCAGGTAAAAGCAGGAGAGGAGTTCCTTCCCAATGTGTATGCAGGCGGAGAATGTGTGGAAGTAAAGGACTTTATAACCGGGGAAGCCAGAATAAGTCAGCTGGGTACAGCAGCACGGAGTATGGCCTATGTAATCGGCAATAATATTACCGGAAAGCATACTGCTTTTGGGCCGCTTGCAAACCCTTGGGTGGCTGTAGCAGGTGATTTACAGTTCGGTGGAGTGGGGATTACGTCGAAGAAAGCTGAAAGTAAGGGGATGAGTTTGGTCACAGGATTTTCCAGCGGGTATACAAGAGCTTCTTATTACCCAGATAAAAAAGATCTATACATCAAACTCCTGTTTAAAGATGATTGCCTAGTAGGTGCACAACTTGTCGGAGGGGAGGGAATNNCGCACTTCAAAATAGGAGGGAAAAAGAAAATAGTAAACATAAGTAAAGATGAAATTAAAGAAGATTTCAATAAACCTCTAAATTTCGTCATATGCATATGAATGTTATATAAATGACTTGTGAAAATCAAAGATTTATCAAATTCTCAGAACTTGCCTGCACTCCAGTGGAAATAAGGGGGTAATTTGATATTGATAAAGGGATCGTAGGAAGTATAACCTTGCTTCTATAGTGTCTTTATGCCTACCCTGCACTTTGATAAAGAAAAGGCTGCCCTCACTCTTGTAAGAAGAGGAACTGATGTGGCTTGAGATGCGGTGATAGACTACCTGAAGCAAGTGAATTTCAGTGCACTTTAATGGCTGGTTATGCAGACAATGAAACCTGACAGAACATGGTCACTGCTAAGGAAATAGGAAACGGTTCCGCGGTGTTTGAACCAGGTAGACGTTGGAAGCTCCATTTTTTAAAAGAAGACGAAATCAGAGTAGCTACTTTATAGTTCGAATCTTTTGGATCATGTTACTCTACTCAGGCAGAATCTTCCAGACTAAGGTTTCTGGAAGCAGGATATTCATCCAAATCGAACCCCAATTCTTTGAAGATGTTTCCGTTGGAAGTTAGATAACCCTGTGGGTAGGTTATCTAGGTGGAAGTGCTCTTGGAGATAGAGGGCTTCTGCAGAAAAGGTCGGTAAATATGCTACATAAAAAATTTCATACTACAATGCTTTCAGATGCCTCTATGGATATCTATCGGGCAAACCAGCTGATCACATATATCTGACTTTGACAGTTGAGTAAAATGAATGTCTTTGTTTTTGTTGTTTTGCTCAATGAATACAAACACAAGAAAAAGAATATTATCTACAATTTCTAACAAGAATATATGTGCTTCTATCGAATAGATTCTTGCTGTTTAATTCTTTTATCCCACTTTTCGTAGATGTACACAAGAATGCTATCTATTTTTTCAATATAACAGTAGCTTAAAAATTAATCCAATTTTCAATGAATAATAGAGGGCAAATGGGCAAGCAAATTTTACACATGTGTACATCTGAAGAATAGGTTTTTATGAAAAACTTAATTTTTGTGAGATTTTTGGCAAGCCTGACAGAAATTGTTTGGATCTTAATAACTATTTATAGGCTTTGTGAGCTATAAGCTCACACATAATTTTAGTATCAAGGAAGCTAGCAAATAGTTAAATCATAAAGGAATTATCGACATCTTACACCTTGAAAGATTCTATGAAAGAATTCTTTACCAACCTCTTGAAAATCTTGGGAGTAACAAAGAGAAAATACTCTTGGATATCCTGAAAGTCTGTTTTTGTTTATGATTGTGAAGAAAAGTATCGAAATTTGGACTGAAAATTTACGATGAAGCATGCTGATTCGAAGTTATCCAATTATTATGTCCAATAATTAAATTATCAAGACACAGATATTGATAAGTTCATTGGGAAGGAATTTAAAATATTCTAGAATGGTTTAACTAAATAATAGTTATTTTCACCATTCTAATAAGATTATCAATAAAATTTCAATCTTACATAAGTAACCAATTAAAGAAAAAAGAATTGTAAAATACTACAGTAAAAATTTGTCTATGGAAATTTAGGGAGAACGAAGGATGCTGTACAGAAAAGTGCCAAAGAACGGAGCTGAACTTTCAATAATGGGATTCGGGTGGCATGCGCCTGCCGGTTAAAGAAGACGGTATAATAGATGAGAAAAGGGCTATGAGCCAGGTACGTTATGCAATCGATCACGGCATAAACTATGTTGATATGGGTTGGATCTATCATATGGGAGAAAACGAATCCTTTTTAGGGCGGGCCCTTGCAGATGGATACCGAGAAAAGATTAAACTTGCAACAAAACTTCCGTCCTGGCTTCTGAAGAGTCGAAAGGATATGGATTATTTTCTGAACGCTCAACTGGAGAGACTCAAAACAGATCATATCGATTATTATCTTATCCACGGTATTGCAGGAGAAATGTGGGATAAATTGGAAGCTCTTGATGTGATNNAAAATAATCAGGCAGGAACGGAAGGACTTAGATATGCAGCTTCAAAGGACATGGGTGTGGTTGTTATGGAACCCCTGCTTGGAGGCAATCTCGCCAGTCCAGTATCATCTCGAAGTGCAAGAAATCTGGAATGAAGCTGCAGTGAAACGTACAGCTGCAGAATGGGCTCTTCGCTGGATATGGAACCATCCAGAAGTCACAGTCATACTTTCAGGTATGAATCAGGAGTCCCATATAGAAGAAAACTTGATACTAGCAGACAAAACCTATCCTAATTCCCTGACTGAAGCTGAAATACAGCTTGTGAGCAGAGTTGAGCAAAAATACCGTCAGTTCAGGAAAATTAGCTGTACCAGTTGCAGGTATTGCATGCCCTGTCCCTCGAAAGTGAGCATTTCTGAGTGCTTTGAAACTTATAATAATCTATATATGTTAGGTAATGTGGATATGGCCAAGTTCACTTATGCAGTTTGGATGAGTAGAATGTTATCAGATACAGAACCCGGATTTGCTTCTCAGTGCATTAAGTGTGGTGAATGCATGGAGAAATGCCCACAAAATCTAAAAATACTTGATCTACTTGAAGCTGTGGTAGAGGAATTAGAAGGACCTGAGCTACAACAAAGAGTGACAATGATAAAACAACAGATGCATAAAAAACTATAAGATTTACAAAGTTGAACTGAAAAATCACTAATATTGCATCTTTAATTTTCTAATATATATGCTGGAATATATAATAATTAACCTTTCCACATGTATTGTAATACTTGAATGATATTTATCTCGTAATCAAATGGGAAAACACATTTATTTTTATATACTCTAATAATAATATGTATGGGCAGGCAAGTAATTAAAAAATTTAGTTAGAGAACTAGTTGCCTATCTACTGCTTCTGCAATGCATCTGCCTTTGGATCGGAGGATATAAAGAACTTAGTGTTAATTTGGACTCTCTGAAAGAGTGAAATTATTGGGACTTACGCGTTGAGGAGAAAAACGCGCTTATAATCTAATCATAATTATTATAATGTAGATTGTTTGGAGTTAAATGTTGCTTATTCTTCTGTTTCATTTGTGTAGATCCAAATTAATAATAACGGAGATCAAAAGATGTTAAAACAACTGAAAAAGACAATTGATATTTTGCTAGTAGTTTGTTTTTAATTTCCGTGACCGCTGCAGCAGTAAGCGCAGGGCTTGTTGTGGTTAAGGAGAAAAACAGCCATTATAATCCTGAAAGATGTGAAAACTAAAATCTACAAACACCATCATCATCACCACAAGTTGCATCACCACCACAAATTAATGAAAGCCATAAAAGAGTTCATGAATTCATGAAAGCCCTATAAAGCTATCATCTCAATAGCACTGCTTAAAAAAATCAATCGTAGTCTCGACTAGAGCACATCTTAGCGGCGGTTGGAGATGAAGTTATAGTTATGCCCTATGGTTCATATTTTAAAGAGAATTCCAATTTACCTCTGACTTTTTTTTCTTCGTGGGAGTCCTGTTCAAATCTTTTTCACTAATTTCTTTGTTTGACCTTGTTTTTTCTTTTCTTATCGTTGTTTTTTGATTTTAAAGGTAGCTACCTCTATCCTCAAAATACTTCTCTTATTTTCAATGTCATCAATTAATAGAAATTAGAGAAAATTTGGATAAACTCCTATGCATTTGAGTGTTTGGGAGTTAAAATCTTTTAACATTAATTTTAAATCATTAAAATTTTAATGATTTTGCTCTTAGATAGGGGTACCAACTTCTTGAGTCAGTTGGATACAAACTTGCTGAAATAGATTCCTTAAATGACTTGTGAAAATCAGATGTTTATCGAAATCCTCGAATGTAAAAATCTTATTTTACGGCGAGATAAAGAATGTAGGAGCATGCTAAAGCATGTTTGTATGTGAAAAATTCAAACATCGCATATTGTGAAACATGGTTCCACATTAAAAATCGATACTTTGCGAAATGAAAAAATGTATTTCTGTTCTTTTATTAGAATTAATTCCTGGTCTTAAACTTGGAGATAAACCACAAAAAGCACAGTAGAATCCAAAATTTTTGAACAGTTTTTCTTGTCTTTCCGCTCTTTTAATGGTTAGAGAATTTTGAGTGATTTAGGCATAAATAATTACTTTTGAAAATATTATTATTTTTTTAAGATTATAATTAATTCATTATTTTATTAACTACATAAATTGGAAGCTGGAGTATTTTGTACAGGAATGGCAGCTTGGGGAAGATAATGCTATATTTTCGAATATGATGTTATAGCAGTTCCATAAATTTGGATATATGAGCGAAAATATACTCATACATTGGTGGGAAACTGAGATGAGTTATGTGTATACTGACAGCCTAACAGAGATCATGTATGCATCTTTATTACTGTGGTCACAATATGTTGCGGTGCACTTTCATTGGTGAAAATTTTGGATAACATAAGAGGTAGACAGGTGAGCTAGCAAGCTTAGTGGATAATGATTTTTTTACCTAGCATCTAAAGAGATTAAGAATAAGGAGAATTAGTTCGAGTATTTTGATATATTCTCAGGTAATCTACTTAGATGCTCCAATATGCTAAAAAGTTGGACTCAAGTATATAAAAATAAAGAGTTTTAATCCTAACAATTATAAAAATTAATAAATGTTAATGTCATAGGTATAGTTGCTAATATATTTACACTTACGAATTTTAAAACCTCAATCTCATTTATTAGTTGTGGATGACCAACATGATAAAATTGTTTGTATTATTGATCCTACTTGTAGCTTTTCTCTCTACGGCTGGCTGCTCTGAGAAAATTCTGGGAAATTCCACGAATCCTAAGGTAGGCCTGGAGAAAAATGATGTTTTAATAATAACCCAGCTGGATCATATAAACACATCCCTACAGAAAGGCCCGATCTTTGTGAAACTAGGATCAAGATGGTGTCCGGCATGCAGGTCTATGAAGCCAATCCTCGAAAAACTGGCAGTAGAATACCGAGGAAAAGCTACCATCGCGTCTGTAGATGTGGATAAGAGCCCGGAAGTTGGAGAATATTTCGGAGTGGAATCTATTCCTGATTCATTTGTGATAGTGGGCATTGAAAACGGAAAATACGTTTACATGCAGAAGAACGGGAAAGTTAGCATGGATAGATCCCAGGCAAGAATTATTGGATTAAATGGTAATGACGATGAAAAAGTGTTTGAAAAAATTATAGATTTTGCTCTTCTTCAGGAGGGGAAGAGCAAATCCCAATAAAATGGTAAATCAGAATTATAAACCCTACTTTCCACAGATGTACACAAGAAGTGCATATATTTTTAATATAAAAGTAGCTTAAAAATTAATATCACTTTCGATCAGATATTCTACTATTGTACGCAAAGTAGAATTTGTTTGTCCATTTGTCCACCAATTTCGTTGAGAGTTAGAATAAATTTTTAAGCTACTTTNNTCTACGAGCTTATCCAAAAATTAAAATATTTTCCTTCAAAATCTAATAAAATCTTTGAAAACATGTCAGAGGTATGAATTAGCTATTGATCTCATCAATGATCCTCATTATGGACGAATAGATGAATATTTAAGAAAAATAAGTAATATGTGGCCAAGCTCAAAGTCGCCAAACTTTTTTTACTCATACATTTCCTTTACATCACTACCAAAAACTAAAAATTTACTTTATCTGTTATGCTTGTAGAAAGAACAAAATGAAAGTTAAATACCTCTCATATTTTATCGACTTTATAAAACGCTTGGCTTTAAAATTAAAGTATTTGCCTGAATAAAGAGTTTTATTCTATAGATGTGTTTGAATGTTTGTAAAATAATAAGATTCCATTTATAGTCCAGTTGTTGAGAAAGGAAGGTAGATGGAGCAGATCCTCAAAGGAGGTCAGGAACGGTGTGAACGACATTTCATGAAGAACTACATAAAAAAAATTATTTCAAATATTTTTATTGGTGCCAAGTATCTCAAAATAGAGGAAAAAGAGATTTAATAAACCTTTTTGTGGTTTTTGGAGTTAAAATTGCCTCAACGAAATGTCAATCCGTCTAAAGAAGAAGGTTTACGATTGAATAATCATACCTGATGATGGAATATAATACATGATCAATAGCTAACAGTTATATAAAATCAGCTTGCCAAATTTGCTCATCGGATCTCAGTAAAGAGGTCTATTGATATTTTTTGCTCAGATAGAAATGTTATAAAAAGAGAAGAAATGTTGTTTGATAAGCGATTATATCTTCTTTAAAAATGGATCGATGACAAACTACGTTGTTTAAAGGCCAAGGTTTCGATCCAAGTATGATTTGGTCTTGAAAGATTGAAAATATAATTTAAGAGGGTATTTCTTTCTCTTATGTCACAATGGATGAATTCTATGAAGGAAATCTAGAATTGTTAACCGAACTTGAAAGTAAAGGGTTAATTATTGTTACAGAGTTAGCTATTAATTATGCTTGTTTATGTCGAAAAACCTGTGGTTAGAATGCCTGAAAAAAAATGAACAAGAAAGACAAAATACTATTTCCAAAGTTTTGAATATATTTCAATGTGGATTTTCTTTCCAATTCTGTTAGAGGATCAAAAGATTATCAAAATTCACAAAATTGGTAGAGGGTACAAAAATCAATTTTAAAGCTATAAAACCTTGAAGATTTCAGAATGATTTGCTTTTTGAGAAGCCATTATTGCTTCTCATCAGCAAAGACTAAGAATCAAACGAAATAATAATAATCAGCATGCAATGCTTCTGAGGAGACTTCATCGATAAACTTTCAAAAATGCAGAGTTCAAGGTATT
>PMJC01000173.1 GCA_003157235.1 Methanosarcina sp. | reverse complement strand
CGCTCATTCCTTATGATAATCTCTGATACCATTCAAATCAACAATTAATTACATTTTTTATTTGTTATCAAATATTTTGATCCAATTCTTAATAAGTGCTTTAGATTTAGCTAATTCTGTATATTTATGCCTGATAAACTCGCTGAGTCTCATAACAAACTTGATTAATTATGTTCAAATACTTTTTAGAACTTTTTTTATATAATCTCAAGTGAATTTATATAAGGTGAATAGGATGACAAGAATAATAATATCCAATTTTTTGCCTTTTTGACCATAATGTATGAACGATGCTTTTTGGGGTTATTTAGTACAACTATGATATCAAATTATTTTTGTAACATTTGAGATATAGTTCTTTTTGCTCTCTTGAGCTTAGGTATAATATAGTCTATAACCGGCAAACCATCCTTTCTGATCGTAGTAGTGATTTTCGGGACTTGTAAGATTCGGAAATACTGCTTTTTATAAAAAAATTTATAAAATATAGATTTCATAACTCACAATAATTTTTAAAAAATTAAAGGGCAGAATATTAAAACTCGATATTAATTTATTTCAGGATTAAGGATTTTGGAACTCGTTCTTAAACCACAAAATCAGTATTCAGGATCAATTTCAGAATTGAAAAAAATAAGATGTGGGATATGATATGGAACAGATAGCAGATGAACAAATCAATGAATCCGATAGCATGTCCATGCTACAAGAAATTAATGAAAAAAGCATTGATCCTGCCAGTCAGATAATACTTCATAAAGCTGAGCAGGAAGGTATAGAGACTGCTTGGGACCGATATGAGAAACAAATCCCCCAGTGCAGTTTCGGACAACTTGGAATTTGCTGCCGGAATTGCAATATGGGCCAATGCAGGATAGATCCCTTCGGTGAAGCTACCGAAAAGGGAATTTGTGGCGCTACTGCAGATATTATAGTTGCAAGAAATCTTTTGAGGACCATTGCTGCAGGTGCAGCCGCTCATTCAGATCACGCAAGGGGGTGCAGTGCTAACCTTTAAGAAAATGAGTGAAGGAGAAGCTGGAAGTTACACTATCAAAGACGAAGCAAAGTTACTATCTATTGCCTCTGAATATGGGATTCTTACGACGGGGAAAAGCCGTGAGGAAATTGCATCCGAACTCGCAGATGCGCTGCTTCTTGAGTTTGGAAAACAAAATGGTCCCCTCCTGTGTACAAGGCGGGCTCCTGAGCCGCGGCTTAAATTATGGACTGAACTTGGAATAGAGCCTAGGGGAATTGACAGGGAGATTGTTGAATGTATGCACAGAACTAATATGGGTGTGGACAATGATGCAACTCACATTCTGCTACATGGACTGCGTACAGGACTATCGGATGGCTGGGGAGGATCGATGATTGCAACAGATGTTCAGGACATACTTTTTGGAACCCCACAACCGAGAAGGAGCACTGTTAATCTTGGGGTACTTTCTAGGGATAAGGTAAACGTGATAATCCATGGGCATGAACCCATTATTTCGGAAATGATCGTGGAAGCCTCTGAAGACCCCGAGCTCCTTAAACTTGCAAAGGAAATAGGGGCAGCAGGCATAAATGTTGCAGGGATCTGCTGTACTGGGAACGAAAACCTGATGCTCCAGTGGACTCCAATAGTGAGAAACCTTCCTTCAGCAGGAACTGGCAGTGATCACTGGAGCCGTGGAAGCTATGGTCGTAGATGTCCAGTGCATTATGCCCTCACTAGGCGACCTTGCAGGCTGCTACCACACAAAATTCATATCCACGTCACCAAAGACCGACTTTCCTGGGACTGTGAGAATGGAATTCCATGAAGATAGAGCTTATGAAACCGCAAAAAAAATAGTAAGGATAGCCGTCGAAAACTTTTCTTCCCGAAATCCCGAGAAGGTAAATATCCCAAAAGAAAAGCAGGAATGTATGGTTGGTTTCAGTGCTGAAGCCATACTTAGTGCGCTTGGTGGAAGTCCGGATCCTCTCATTGAGGCAATAAAAAACGGGACCGTTTGGGGAGTAGGTGTGGTTGTGGGCTGCAATAATGTAAAAATAAAGCATAACTATGGGCATGTCAATCTTGTTAAGGAACTTATAAAAAACAACGTTCTTGTGGTCACAACCGGTTGTAATGCAATTGCCTGTGCAGAAGCAGGGCTTCTTGTTCCGGGAGCCTCCGAACTTGCCGGTGACGGGCTAAAAGTAGTATGTGAGGTACTTGGTATACCTCCGGTACTGCATATGGGCTCCTGCGTTGACATCAGTCGCATTCTGCTACTTTCATCAATCCTTGCAAGCCGACTGGGTGTGGATATAAGTGCCCTTCCAGCAGCAGGAGCTGCTCCGGAATGGATGAGTGAAAAAGCAGTCAGTATCGGGGCCTATGTAGTCGCCTCAGGAGTTCTCGTTTTTCTAGGCACTGTTCCGCCTGTTCNNAATGTTGTCGGAGCAAGCTTTGCGGTTGAGCCTGATCCCATTAAAGCCGCATACCTGATGCTTGAGCATATTGACGGGAAAAGAAGATCATTGGGCTTGAACTCAGTCAGGTGATTTGCAATGAAAGATTTAATGATCCGGCCCGAACGCTGCCTGAGATGTCGCTCCTGCACGATTATCTGTGCTGTTGCCCATTCAAAGAGTAAAAGCCTTTTTTCAGCTTTAGGAGAATAGCCGGCTCCAAAAAAATGCATAAATGTGGATTGTTCACCTAATCTTGAAATTTCCATTCCGATAACCTGCCGTCACTGTGAGGACGCACCTTGTGTATCGGTTTGTCCCACCAAAGCTCTTTCCCAGAATATAATCACCAACATTGTAAACTACAATCCTGAGCTTTGCGTAGACTGCTGGACCTGTTTCATGGTTTGCCCTCGATTTTTGTCCCTATACATATTGATTCTTGTCATTGGCTGTTGGACCAGTTCCATGGCCTACAATCGTCGAGTGATCAGCAGACAAACTGAAGTGGGGGTAAAATGTGATCTCTGCAATGGTAGGGAGTTGCCTGCCTGCGTCGAGGCCTGCCCCACTCATGCTCTCGTATTTGCCGAGGTAAAAGATATTTTGGGGATAAAACGCATTGAAACTGGCCTGAAGATCTCACCGTTGATGCAGGAAGAGTCCTTATGATGACTTTCAGCTTCCCTGGAAACATTCTGGAAATATAATATTTGTGCCTTTAGATGTCTGAAAAGAAACAAGACTTTGTTTCCTAAGATAGAAGGAGGAATCAAAATTTAGCGTTGATTCCTAGCAATTAACAACCATCAATAAAAAAATCCAAAAAGCAATAATAAGTCTCATATTTCTTTTAGATATAACTTTAGTTCTTGTTCGTGAATCATTATCAAATCTGAAAAAATGATTACCTCCCTCTTTTTGGGGAAAATACAAGACATGATTTTGCTGCTGTTTTCAGTAACTCACGGATACTACTCCTAAATGGTAATATCATTTTAAGAACCTTATTTTTACTTCATAACATTTGTGATCAAATATTTAAGTTCTCTATTTATTACGGATTATTTAATAGTGGTAGCTGTACTTGATAGAATACTTCATCATTGTAAGAAGATGGACATAAAGGGAAAAATTAAAGGCTTAAAGAAAGAGATCGGAATAAAAATAGGAGTTCCATATTCCTAATTTTATAGAAATTCGTGAAAATTGGTAAATATTATATCAGAAGGTGTGAATTTTTAAACAGTCCAATGTGGGGAAAAATAAACAAGTCCTAACACCCTGCAAGGCTTTTCTGAGTCTCTAGCTGCAAGATAAAGGATATGCAGGTTTTAATGGAACAATTTTTTCCATGACTGCAAAGATCAGATCATTTTCCTTAGTAATTTCCTTAACCACTATTCGAAAAACATTTCCCGAAGAGAGTCTTCAAGAATAATTGGGAAATAAGGCTACATTGGTACACAGAGGTTTAAAATAATAATATAAAAAAAGTGTTCAGGAAAGAGGATATTATGCTTAACAGATGACGTATGAATTAAAATATTTAATTTTTGACTAACTTTGGAATCGCAGTCTAGCTTCAAATAAGATTTTTTTAGGCACTTTTTGCCACAAAATATGGGTTTTAATATTAACAATGCGTATTGTATGTCGTCAGTTCACAAATGTGATGATATTTCCAGGGTGGTGTAAGGTTATGCAATGAACTGCATATCCATTATACCTATAGCAGATAGAAATGTGAATTTAAAACTAATAAGAACACATGAATCTAAAAGGTTAAAGTATGAAGGGAGAGATATTTGAAAGAACGAAGCATATTGTCCTAAACATTGATGAGCATGCAGTTGAAATAGTCTCTGAAGTTCTTGAGGATGAGCTTGTCATTGAAATAGCCTGGGAAGGTATTAATTTAGTTGAACTGTATATTATTCTGCGTATAGTAGAACAAATGCTTCTGATAGCTGAGTATATGCTTCTGGAAGTTAGAACTAGTCCCATACAGATGATTGAACCAAGATTTGGTCAAGGTATGAACCTAATAGGTGATTTTTTTGAAAAAGGAGAATCCCAGCTATGGCAAATATTTAGAGCATATAGTATTTTAGACACAGAAATTAATGTGCTTAAATCTGCAATGACTGGTTTTATGAATGAGATATCGCCATATAAAAATTCATTCATGGAACCCGGTAGAATATCAGCTTATCCTTCGGTTTCGCATTTAATCGAANNTTTCCCTGTCCTTGATAGGTGGTGGCAAAAAAATTTAATGAATCTCCTTTGTTTATTGAGTTCTTTTACTTGGATTAATGGTCTCATACAAAAAAAATTACATAAGCAGTATTTATGTATTTGAACTAGCTCAATGAAGAAAGATCTATATTTGAGTTCCTTTTCCCCTATAAAATAGATTTAAAGTATTTGAACACTGTAATATTATGTTATAATTTCACAATTGTGATCAAATTATTGCCAGGGCTGCGTAGATGCTCTGCAATGGACTGCAGATCCATCTTATCCAGGTTCGATTTCAGGATCTTATTTGAAAGTTTTTCATAGATACTAGAAAATCTTTGAGGTGATATTTGCCTCATAAAGAAGGTTCAAATATAAGTAAAGGTTAATAATAAGTATAGATTCACAATTGTGAATTAAGTGTTGCAGATTCCTAACGATTTCACTCGTTAGGTATGTACTTAACTCACTGGGTAAGGTGATTAACTCGAAGATGTGAAAGCTCTAGTCGTAGATGAACAGACCCTATAATTATTCTCAACCCCCACTTCTTGCAGAAGTCCACAATATGCCACCATCTTCTCAATGTGGTGATATCCAAAAATTAATGCCGTTTTAAAAGGGATCCATTGGGAGAATCGGCAACTAAATTAGAGAGGATTTAGATAAACCCCTAAATTTCATCATATGCTTATAAAATCAATATAAATTACTCTTGAAAATCAGAGATTTATCGAAATCCTCTATAAAATTGTGTATATCCGCGAGATATAAGGCACAAAATCTATGGTTCAAAACTAAAACGAATGCTGAGGTGGCGGAAAGGCTACGCAATGGACTGCAGATCCATTTCATCCCGGTTCGAGTCCGGGTCTTAGCTTAGAGCGTTTCTTGCGAAGTATGAAATTAAATTTGCTATTTTTCATATTTTTCCTTAATAGGAATTTAAAAGGCTTTAAGGGGTGAAAAGAGATATCAGAAGGTAAAATGACATCCTTTTGCTCTTTAACATTGAGATGAAATTCGCATTTTGAACAATTTTTGCCTTCTCAGCAAAAGTCACCTGGACTTTTTACGCTGCAAAGGGTGCCAGCGACTCTCCAGCAGTATCGGCCTGAATTTTTTTAAGAATATATTCCATAAAACTTATTCTTATTGGATACATGACAAACTTCAGGGTAGTGTGAAAAAAGTTTCGTAAATTTTCTCTTCTAAAACTCATAGCTACAAAATATTAAAAAGTAGCTCTTTTTAACTTATATGTAAGTTATTTGCTCTCAAAAATAAGCCAAAAATCAAAGAAATGGCTACCTTTTATGCATAAAGGTTCGTATATGAAGCATCCTGCAAAATTAGATTTTTACTAAAATAAACAGGTTTTGCCTAAAACAGATGTGTTTTCCATTTCATTTACAACATGCTTATATTTCGGAATATGCAAAATTATTTATAGATACAATACGCCGTTAATAGGAATCAGATGAATAAAGATAAGCTTTTCAGTAAATTAATTAAAAAAATAATAATAAATAAGGCTTTATTCAATTACCTGAAGTATGTTACTCCTAAATATGTTGTAAAACGTTTTTTTATTGGCTCCCTGCTTTCTGCACTATTCAGGAGAAGAAGACATTAACTTGAGGTTTAATCATGGATCGAAGACAACTTTTTGAAAAGCACAAATGGTTAATGTCGAAAACTCAAAGCATACTTAAATATTATAGTTGTCCTGAATCATGTAATGCGAGTTGCTGCAAACATCATATTATTGATTTTTATAGAAAAGAATACGAAAAAATCTTAAAAAATCTAGATAAAGAAAGTGCGAATATTTTAACATCGAATGCGGTAAAGTCAGAGTTGGAAGGATGTTATAAAGCAATAAATGCCGTCGTGCAGTGCCCATTTTTAATAAATTCAAAATGCAGAATATACGATAATAGGCCGGAAGCATGTAGAAAATTTCCTTTTGTAATTTTTCCAGATTTGGAAGCAGGATTTGGTTTAACGTTGTTATTGTGTCCGATGTCTGTTAACATAATTTATGATTATGCACAATGGTATAAATCAGTAAACTCATCAACGTATAGTAGGTTAAATGTTTTGTACGAACAGTATAAAAACATGGACAAAAATAATGATATCAATATTCAAATGAAAGAGTATAATTTAGATTCTTTCATAGAATTTCTTGATAGGAAATAATCATTAATTTTTCCTTTTTGTATTCAATCTTTTGTATTTGTTTTTCTGGTTCCGTTGCAAAAAATCATTTCTAATGATACAATAGAAAAAAGAAAACCAAAGATAGTAATGCATGAAGCATGAAAAACAGCATCAATTGACATTGAATGCTAAATTTTTCATAGGAAAAATAACAAAATATGTTAGTATAACCAGTAACTTTTCAACTAGTGTCGAGTCAAAAGTGAAAT
>PMJC01000007.1 GCA_003157235.1 Methanosarcina sp. | reverse complement strand
ATTTTTATACCTTTATAAAATGTTCCGCATACTTGCTTATTTAATCTTTATCATCTCAGTCGCACTTGCTGCAGGCGGTATTCTTCTTTCATCGAGGCTCAGGAACAAATATAACCGTGAGATCTTTTCCCTGCTGCTTTACTACCAAGTCTTTATTTTTGCCTTCGGATTTTATGGAATCTGGGGGCAGGTAGTGATAAGGGCCTTTCTAACTCCATATATTTCGGAAGAGCTTCTCGTCAGATTCACTGATATTTCCATGCTTCTCGGACTGCCCTTCCTTGTCTTTGCATGGATGATGCTGTTGCGTTTCTCAGCTGAAATCTCAGGACGAAAGATTAATAACTGGCATATCTTCGGTTTCCTGTTGTTTAATTTCACAATCATAGTGATTGTTGGATTTTTAATGTCCGGGACAAATATACTCCGACCTGCAGAATTAATAAAATACTATTTCATTTTGATGCACTTTATCTACTCCGTGTGGTCATCGGTACTAATTATTTTCACGATAAATGGAAGGTCAATAATCCATGACTACGACAGGAAGAGAATTGGTCCGGGAATTTTCCTTGCAATGGTTTTACAATGTTTACCGTTGCTTTTCTATAAATCACAGCCATATCTTTCAATAATATTTACATTCACGTTCTTTGCAGGAAACGCCTTTCTTCCTGTATATATGAGCTATGGAACTCTCCTCACCGTTTTCACTTCCGGAACCGGCATTAATATCTCATTTGAAGAGTTCTGCAAAAAGTACGAAGTTTCTGCACGTGAGACAGACATCATCCGCGAAATATGTAACGGGCTAAGCAATAAGGAGATTTCAGATAAACTGTTTATAAGCCTTCAGACTGTAAAAGATCACACTCACCGGATCTATATAAAAACCAATGTAAAGAGCCGTGTTCAGCTTATCTATCTGGTAAAGGAGCTTAAAATTTTATAAGAATTATACCACCATCTGCACGACAATCAGACATTTTTCTCAAATAGCCGGCAGATATTTGGAGAATGCTTTTTTCTGCTTTATCTTGTAAAATACAAAATTTTAATAAACTGAATAAGAATGTCAGGACAAAGAGACGAGGTCAGAATGAAGATAATTGAAATTGCACGCAATATCTTCACCCACTTTGGGTTTAAGAAGACCACTATGGAAGAAATTGCGCTGGCAACCAGGAAGGGAAAGTCATCGATATATTACTATTTTAGCAGTAAAGAGGACATTTTTAAAGCAGTTGTTGAGAAGGAAGCAGATGAACTTAAAGAGGAACTTCGAATTAGTATTTTAACAATAGATGATCCTATTGAGTGTTTGAAAGTTTATATCTCAGTAAGGATGCGTAAACTTAAGAAGCTTACAAATTTTTATACAGCCCTTAAGAGTGATTACCTGAGCCACCTTGAATTTATTGAGGATATCCGTAAGAGTTATGACAAAGATGAAGTAAGAGTTGTGGCNNAGGCTGAATAACCTGATTAATTTCCTTTTTTATGGGATAGTTAAGAGATAAATTTCTATACAGATAATCACAAATTTGATCTGGTTATGCCGTGGTATGACCAATTCGATTTATAATGAATGATTATTTACAGATATTCATGAATATGGCATGAGCCATGCCATAACATGACCCTATAATTATATTCCTTTTCGCCATATTTTCACCCGATAAATTTCCATGCCATTATTATAATTTTTTTTGATTTTATATATATCTGATTTATTGGCTATTAAAAAATACTTTTCGACGTTTAGNNATTTAGTCGATTTTACTTGTTTTGTATTATTAGCTTGATTAACTTTGTAGTCTCAAACAAAAGTATAAGCATTTATTTGATTGAGCCATGATAAATAAAGAGGAAGTAAAGGAAACAATTGTGGATGTGGCACGCCAGATTTTTTCTAAATTCGGGTTTAAGAAAACCACAATGAATGAAATAGCCAATGCCAAAGGCAAAGGCAAAAGTTCAATCTACTACTATTTTGCAAGTAAAGAGAAAATATTTCAGGCGGTAGTTGAGAAAGAGGCTTCAATACTTAATCAGGAACTTCTCAAGGCAAATAGGGATGCTGATAGTCCTACAATGAAATTAAAAATGCATGTGCTTGTCAGGATGCACGCAGTTGAAAAACTGGCAAACTATTATAGCGCCATAAAAGATGAATACCTCAGCCATCTCGATTTCATTGAAAAGATACGAAAAAAATCCGACCAGGAAGAATTTCAGATGATGGAAAACATATTAATAGAGGGTGTAGCTGATGGTATATTTGATATAAAAGACATATCTCTGGCTGCCATCGCCATTGTTGCGGCTCTGAAAGGAATGGAGGTGCCTCTGTTCTGGGGAGAGGAGGAAAAAGATATCGACCGCAGGCTTGATAACCTCATTTATATTCTTTTCAATGGAGTAATAACGCGATAATTTTTTTGCCATTTATTCGACTGTTTAACCTTTTAAGTCTAATATACTAAACGTCAATAGTTTTAAAAAGTGAGATAATTAATAAAAACTGATCAGGCTGATTATGGGAATAAAACCAATATGAATTTATATTCCTGATTATCAGATTGATTCAAAAATAATTTTAAATATTATGAAAACAAAAGCTCAATTTCTTATTCTGATCTTTACACTAAGCACGATAATGTGCAAAGTAAACGCGCAATCACTGCGGTTTTCTCCTGAACTTAAAGAGCTTATCGGACTTTCAATAAATAAAGATCGTGCGGTAGCAGACAAGGATTATGATAAACAGATTTCTGAAGTTCAAAAAAAAGCAATCAGGTCGTCATACATCCCCAAACTGGAATTAGGAGGTAAATATTTATTTGCCTATTCAACCGTAAATTCAAAAATAGGCGACATTCAGGGTTTCGAAAGCATCGAGAAGTTGCAGGAATTAATGAAGAGTTCGGCTTTCCCGGTAATGTTTCCAAACCTTGCCGGACTAGCCGGTGAAATTACCCAGCTGCAGACCTTACTGGCCCAACAGGGGATACAACTTCCTTCTATTTCTAAAAACCTGGATGGAGATTTTTATGGCAATTATTTTGGAGTTGATTTAACTGCAACCATGCTGTTATATAGTGGAGGTCAGGTTCCAAATCTATCAAAGGCATTAACTGAAAAAATAAAAGCCCAGGAAGCGCTCTCAGATAAATGTAAGTCGGATGTGATCAGCGAGGTAATAACCTACTATGACCAGCTTGCATTGCTTATTCAGTCTAAACATGTGCTCGATGAATCAGCTGTAAGACTGGCCGCTGAAAAAAAATATGCTGCCACGGCTTTGAAAAATGGGTTAGCAACATCGTTCGACACACTTAAAATTGCAGTTGCCAACGCCAGCCTGGAAGCAAAACTTTCGGAGTATGAAAGTAAGAGAACATTGTTGTATCAAAAATTATCACAACTCACCGGCAAACCGGTATCGAGTTTCGAAAACATGAATCCTGATCTTCAACTTCTATTGTATGCCAATTCAAGTTCAGATATCAATAACAGGGCAGAATTACGTGCCTTAACTGCAGGAGCTGAAGCACAGAAATATCTCCTGAAATCAGAAAAGTCGCATTACCTGCCTAAGATTCAGGCAATAGCATCGGCCCGTTATGATTATGTCTTCAACGCAAAGGCCGATTTTAATGCTCCGATTCCTATGAACATGAATATTGAAAACATTGGATTAGGCCCTACATATATGATTGGGGCTGGTTTTAAATGGGAAATCTTTGACCGTTCAGGAGGTTCAGCTAAGGTCCGCCAGGCAAAACTGGAAGTAAGGAAAGCTGAGAATGCGATGGAAGAAGCACACGAGTTACTGGAACTCAACCAAACAAAAGTTTCAACAAATTACCAGGCTTCAATAGCCCAGGTGGCATATAAAGATAAACAACGCATTGCTGCACGAATGGCACTCGAACTGGCACAAAAGTCGTACAACGAGGGTATGATAAATATAACTGAACGATTGGCAACCGAAACTGAAATGCAAAATGCAGAACTTGAATACCTCCAGTCTGTTTTTGCACAACGCCAATCGGTCCTTGAATGTTACAAAGCCACAGGGGACCTTGTATTATCAAATATCCAATAAAATATAAATAGAAACATAAATAATATTTTTCATCAAACCCATAATTTTTAAAATAATGAAAACAATTAATAAAAGACATTCAGGAATGCTGATCGCATTTTTAACCCTGCTTTTAGTAATCGCAGTAGTAAGTTTTGTCGGATGGATAGTCTTAAAACCTGAGCCATTCATATTGCAAGGACAGGCCGAAGCAACAGAAGTACGCGTATCGGGTAAAGTTCCCGGACGTATCGACAAATTCATGGTATCAGAGGGCATGACTATAAATAAAGGAGATACGCTGGTTCTAATCAGCGCACCTGAACTAAATGCGAGACTTATGCAGGCTAATTCTGCCGAAGACGCAGCAGATGCCCAGAATCAGAAAGCAATCAAGGGTGCACGTGCAGAACAGATTGCCGGCGCTTATGAGTTATGGCAGAAAGCAGAAGTTGGAGTGAAATTAGCAGAAAAAACTTATAACCGCGTACAGAATATGTTCAACGAAAGTGTGGTTCCCGAACAAAAACGTGATGAGGCAGAGGCTAATTACCAGGCAGCAATTGCCACTTCAAAAGCAGCAAAATCACAATATGATATGGCAATAAACGGCGCCGAGAAAGAAGATAAGCTCGCAGCTGTTGCTTTGGTAAATCGTGCAAAAGGAGCTGTTTCAGAAGTGGAATCATATCTATCGGAAACAATGTTGGTTTCGCCTGTTAAAGGTGAAGTTTCTGATATTTTCCCAAAACAGGGTGAATTGGTTGGTTCGGGAGCACCCATTATGAATATTATCGATCTCAGCGATATCTGGGTAGTTTTCAATATTCGTGAAGACTTACTGACTAATATTAAGATAGGGAAAGAGTTTGATGCTAACATACCCGCCCTTGATGCCAAAAATGTCAGGTTGAAAGTTAACTATATCAAAGCATTGGCAAGTTACGCCACATTTAAAG
>PMJC01000125.1 GCA_003157235.1 Methanosarcina sp. | reverse complement strand
TGTACATCTTTTTGTTGGGGCTGAGCCAAAGTATTTTCCTTCAAGAGTGATACAGATTATTAAAGACATAATAGCCAGAAAAATCTTCAAAGAATGTCTTGAGATTAAAAAACAGCTTTGAGGTAGAGAACTATGGAATGAGGGAGGATACATTGGAACAGTTGGAGACGGAATTACTTCCGATATTATAACAAATTATGTTCAGAATCAGGGAGATCAGGAAAAAAGCAAGCATACAAGCAAATAAAAATAATTGACTTTCAGCAAAAAAACCATATATGGAACGCTGGCGCGAACATATCCCGTTGCTTGCAGCGTAGTACACCAGCGCAAGTTTGATTAACACCTAAACTTCACGTTTTATATCAAATAGAGCTCTTTAATTACTAGAGCAATATTTGGTTCTGTATTTGATTGAATCATTCAAGGGTCAAGTAATCATCAAGAGCTACCCAATTAAACATTGGAACTACGGAAACAGACAATCTGACCAAGCTACTCAACGGAAGCATAGAGTCCTGAACTTCTTTAAACAGATCAATCATAATGAATTCAGCGATAAAGTTATTAATTCAGCGATAGAGTTTGCTACAGTTGTCCTAGCTCTGCAGTTTTCTCCAATCATTTTACTTATTTTGGTGTACGGATCTTTAATTTCGGTTGCAGTAATAGTTTTCTTATTATGATTTATCAATTTTAAAATCGCAAGTAGTACTATTTTTTTGTGGAATGCTATTCCGGGGACTAATTTTTCAAATCTATCCGCATCAACTATATCAAAAACTTTATCGATATGTTCTTGAAGAACTTATGGAAGTCCATTTTCTTCAGCATATATCGCAGAAGCTCTTAAAAGTTCAATTGCTTTCTTAGCATCTCCATGTGATTTAGCTGAGATTGCAGACATAGATTCATAGTTTCTTCAATAATAAATCCTTTATTAAATGCCAATTTAACACGGTCACACAAAATCATTCGTATTTGATAGGTATCGTATAAAGGAAAAATAAAATCTTTAAAATTCATAGAAGATTTTACTCGTGGATCTAAATTTTCGCCATAGTTAAGATCATTCGAAATACCTATAGTTGAGATAAAGTGACCGCTATTAAGAAATTTAGATTCTCCTGCTCGACTAATATTGTAGAGAAAATCGTCTTTTTTTAGATAGTCGATTTCATCTAAAATTACCACAAGAGAGACGTTATTCTCTTTGATGACCTTCCATAAGACAGAATAATAATAATCTAAAGAAAACTCTTTCATTGGGACTGTAGTTTTTGGATCGACCTGTTTAATCATTTCATATAAAATGCTGTTTTTAGTATGCCGAATTTTGCATGAAATGCAAATCCATTTTAAGGCATGATCCATTATTTTTTACTTTCTAAGCGTTCTATCAACTTTTGAAGCAAGAACTTTGTTACTACTGTTTTCCCTGAACCTGGATAACCTAAAACCAATGCATTCGACGGATACCCCTTTGAATCAAGTGGTTTAAAGATTCTTGCTAGTTCAATGATTTCCTTTTTCCTTCCTATCAACTGAGAAGGGACATACATCAGGAGATAAACACAAAACTTTGCATTATCTGAAACAGTAACTATAAGATCCTTCATAACAATTAACTTAAATTCAATTAGGTTATATTGAAAATAAAAAAATATAGAAAATTTTTATTACCCTACAGATAAAGCTACATAATAAAACTATATAACAAAAAGGGGATCTAAAGATTGGGTGTAGAAACAACTATCAGAGAAATTGCAGATGAACTTGAAAAAATAGCGACCACTAAGACNNAAGGATAATGAATCTGGGTACGGAGGAGGTGGAGGTGCAGGAGTGAAGATCGAACCTGTGGCCTTCATCATGATTTCTGAAGAAGAAGCGAGAATTTTTCGTATCTCTGAAAAAAATGACGCTGGATCAATCCTTAGTGCCCTTCCAGATATATTGCCTGATATTATAGACCAGCTCAAAGGAAAAGGTAAGCATAAAAAAGAAGAGACTCTGGGAGAAATGGAGAACAGAGAAAAAAAAATTAGAGAGGAGAAAACAGCAGAATATATGGAAGCTCAAGTTAAGAAAGAGAGCTGCTCGCAGTAAATTTCTTTGAAAATTAAACTCTTTCGAGGAATTCCCAGAAATGAAAATAAAGAACTAAGTTTCTCANNGAAACTAAAGAATTAAGAAGCATATTTGCTGTAAAATGGTTGTTTTTTTCACACAATTTTTTAATTGAAATGCCTCAGACTAATAAAAAAACTATTGAGGAACTTGAAGAGTCAAAAGCGGAAAAAGTAGTAGAAACTTGGAAGGATGAAAAAAGGTTTGAACAAAGTGAAAACATAGCAGAATACATTCCAAAAACAGAATGTAAAGTGCAAGCAGAAAAAAAGAGAGACATCAAAAAGAGGGAATTCAAAGAGAAAACAGTAACCAGTGAGTGTAAAGGAAAAATTGAAATTAAAAAAAAAACTGAGGATAGAGAAAAAACAGAATCAAATGATAGAATAAGAGGAAAAGAAAGAATTAAAAAGGGATATGGGGCAGAGCCTAATAATGGGATGACCACCAGAGAAATGTTTCAATGGAGCTTTAAAGCATTTAATTCTCTAAGAAAACCATTATTTTGTCTGTTTTCTGATTTGTTAAATGGAATAAAAATTAAAAGCCTGGAATCTTGCATGACTTTTTGCCTTTCAGATCCTTCAGATACTGGTATTCTCTGTGGATTTCTGCATGCTATCGCAGGATTTGTATACAGCCGTTGTAGGCATTGCAATTTTTCCATAAAACCTGAATTCATGGATCAAATGTTTGATTTTCAGGGAAATTTGGAAATAAGTATAAAAATACATTCTTTGATTCTTCCATTCATTAAATTTATATTTAACTGGAATACTTTATCTTTCACTTACTCGATTGTGAAGGATATACTTCAGCGGAAATGGAAGTCTACGAGGAAGCCTAAATGGAAGTTTGCCTAAAAGTCTAACTCCGAATCTTTATGAACAGGTAATGAGGATACAAGTGAATATGATTAAAGTAGTGTCTCCTTCCAGACTGCATCTTACCTTAATAGACCTCAATGCAGAGCTCGGCAGAGTTGATGGGGGGGTAGGAATTACGCTGGAATACCCATCCATGGAACTTTTGGCAGATAAGGCTGATAATATTGAAATTTTTGGAGATTATAGTCTATCAGGAAAAATGAGAAAAGCGGCAGATTCTCTACTGCCTGCTGGGAAAGGTATTAAGCTCCATATTAACGACAGTATTCCTGATCATGTAGGTCTCGGTTCTGGGACTCAGGCTGCACTTTCGGCAGCAGCAGCTTTAAATAGAATTTACGGACTTGGAAAAAGTATTCGGGAACTTGCCGTTGCTGTGGGTAGAGGCGGAACTTCTGGGATAGGAGTTGCTGCTTTTGAATACGGTGGTATCATCCTAGATGGAGGCCATAAATTTAAGGATAAACGTGAATTTTCTCCTTCTGCTGCCTCACATGTACCTCCTGGCCCTGTGCTCTTCAGGAGAAATTTTCCTGACTGGCCGATTGTCCTTGCAATCCCCAATACTAAAGGAGTACATGGCTCAGAAGAAGTGGATATTTTCAAAAAATATTGTCCTATCCCGCTTGCGGAAGTCCAGGAAATTTCCCATGTAATCCTTACTCAGATGCTACCGGCAATAATGGAAGAAGACCTGGAAAGCTTCGGCAGGGCAATCAACCACTTCCAGATTGCAGGTTTTAAGAAGCGAGAAATCGAACTTCAGCAACGGCCTGTTCTGGACATCGTGGAGTATATGCGAGATAATGGAGCAAATGGTTCGGGAATCAGTTCTTTTGGGCCAGTAGTTTACGGGATTGTTGGCAGCATCGAAGAAGGTAAAAAACTTCAGAAAGAATCTCAGCGAATGCTTAATGAGTCTCTTGGTGGGAAAGTATTGCTCACAAAAGCTAAAAATCATGGTGCTGATATATTTGGGGGTTCTGCTTGAAAATTAATACCTGGTTTGGAGTTCTTGAGATAAGCAGAACAGGAGAAATTATAGAATCTGAGCTTTTTTCAAAGGATAGCCAGGAGCTTGCATGCCATTCCCTTGCCCTAAGAGAAAACATACCAAATCTTCTGCCTGTGAAATTTGATCTGAAAGCTGCAGCTATCGATTGTAGGTTTGTAGCTTCTCCTTCAGAATACTATTCCCTTTTACACGAAGTAACTCTAAAAACTGCAAAACTTCAAGTATCAGGAGCTCTTACCCCTGATCAGCGAATTATACAGGCTGTAGAAGCCCTGGATGACATTAATGGACATGTAAACTCCCTATCGGAAAGACTTTCCGAATGGTATGGGATTTATTTCCCAGAAAGTGGTCTTGGAGGAGAAGCTCTTGCCATTTTTGTTGCATATTATGGTTCACCTAAGAATATAGAGTCTGAAAATCCTCTTTATTCAAAGACCATAAATTCCATGGGTGCAGAACTAGAAGCTGCAGATGAACTGCTTCTTAAAGGCTTTGCAGAAAGCGTCTACAGCCTGTATGAAAGAAAGAGACAGATAGAAACTTATATTGAAGACAGCATGGGATCTATTTCACCGAACCTGAAACTCATTGCAGGCNNGCTGCTTTTCCTTCAAGTACCATTCAAGTTATAGGAGCTAGCAAGGCTCTCTTCAAGCACCTTCGAGCTCGAGCTCCATCTCCTAAACATGGAATTATCTATAGTCATCATCTAGTGAATACTGCTCCCTGGTGGGTAAGGGGAAAAATATCAAGAGCACTTGCAGGAAAGTTATCCCTTGCTGCGAGACTCGACTATTATTCAGGCGAGAAAGATCCCTCCCTTGTAGAAAAATTTGAAATAAAGGTCCGACAGATCAAGGCTTCAAATCCGAAACCTCCTCAAAGAACGCAAGTAAATGAGACAAAAACCAAAAAAAAAGGAAGAAGTAAATGCCTGAAATAAATAAACTATATGATGGGGTTTATGAGGTTGTGAAAGACAAAAAGCATCTTGCTACACGGAATATTGACTTTGGTAAAGTAGTATACGGAGAAAAACTAATTACTTTCGAAGGGGTTGAGTACCGAATATGGGACCCTCACAGGAGCAAGCTGGGAGCCATGATCCTAAAGAAGTTCAACATATCTATCAAAGAAGATTTTAAAATTATCTATCTTGGAGCAGCATCAGGCACAACTGTCAGTCATGTATCTGACATTGTTTCAAGTGGTGCAGTCTATGCCGTTGAGTTCGCCCCGCGAAGTATGAGAGATCTCATAGGACTTGCATCTAGACGGAAAAATATTTATCCAATCCTAGCTGATGCAAGGAAACCGGATAGTTATGCCCATCTGGTTGAACCTGTGGATCTCATCTTCCAGGATGTTGCACAACCCAACCAAGTCGAAATAGCTACAAGAAATGCTGCTCGCTTTTTGAAAAGAGATGGGAATCTCCTGCTTTCTATCAAGGCACGAAGTATCGATACTGTAGTAAACCCTAAAAAAATATTTACAAACGAGCTTCGAAAATTAGAGCAAACACTTGAACCAAAATTCGAAATCATTTGTGTAAAGAACCTGATGCCCTATCATGAAGATCACCTCGGAGTTCTTGCAAAGTTAAGAAGTTAAATCATTATCAAATCACTTAATTGCAAATTTTTAAGCAAATTTGGCGAAGTTATTTTTCATTATCATAATAAACTATTTCATTATCTTAAATAATTTCTTTGATGTTTATCTTATTTATAAAATTAGTTTCGTAACTGAAGACATTCAGAAATACTATTTATTACATAGGATTTCAATAAACCTTTAAATATTGTTATATGTACATAAATGGTACATTAATTGACTCGTGAAGACACAGAGATTCATCGAAATCTTCTCAAATTCGATTTTTGCCATTTCTGTTTAAATCAGGAAAAATTATTAAATAAATGAAACGAAAGTACGATTCGGAACTTTTGTTCCAAACCTACTCCAAAACTTTTAAATATTTTTCCCTAAATTCTGGGTTCCTCATAAGACAGTACTTTGCATTATATACAGGATCCTCCCGGATTTTCTTCCAAATATCTTTTATTTTGTCTCTATAGACATTTCCATATGGAATAGGAATACAAGCACAGGGCAGGATGTTCCCTTCGGGAGTGATGTGCAACCATTTCCGGCCTGCCATACATCCAGTTGCCTTCATGACCTGGGGGATAGCAAAAACTCTTGGACCTTCTTTTTCCCTAACAGTCGATAGAAAATTGTCAAATTTTCTTACATTTATCGGGTTCATGATTTCAGAAGCATGATTCATCCACCTTCCAGTAGGAACTATTTCGTACAAGGAGAGCTCGTGGACTCCAAGCTCTGAAGCAAGTGTATATATTTGTTCAAGCTCGTTTACGTTATCCTTGGAAAGCACCACATACATATTCACGAGTAGATCTGCCTTAAGTCCATTTTTGATTGCCTCAACTGCACTGTTGAAAACCCCTTTTCTACCCCGGACATAATCGTGCTGATCTTCAAACGCGCTGTCAAAACTGACAGTAAGGGAATAAAGACCTGCTTCTTTCAAGCTTCTTGCTCTCTCTTCAGTCAGCCCAACTCCAGAGGTAAACATTCCACATATGGCCTTTGCAGGGTCTACATGATTAATTAGGTATTCTAACCCAGGGTATGTAAGAGGTTCGCCTCCGTCAAAGATCACGAAGGTCGTGCCCATCTCGAGAACCTGATCAATTGTAAATTTCACTGCTTCAGGTGTAAGTTTCGCCTGATTTTTCGTGTCAGGAAGAGCACAGTGGATACAGTTGTTGGGACATTCCTCCGTTATGGAAATGGTTACCTGATCAGGAACCATTTTGCCCAGAATGGACAAAAGCTGGCTTTTAACCAGGCGATCAAAACCCAGGCTAGGAATAGGGGGTAGCCAGGTAGAACAAATAAGCCTATCTGAATCTATTTTTGCAGGTTTTTCTCCTTCAAAAATTGAGAGGATTTTCCCAATATTTTTTCGCATAATTATGGACGCTGGCCTGCTGGTTATTATCCTCATGCGCCCTTCGTCTATTTTGATAGATACTCTTAGAAAGGGGCTTTTATAAAAATCATACTTCATATTTTATCCTACATATGATAGTTGATGCTGATATGTGTGCAAATCCTATTTTTTATTTAAGTTGATCTTTTAAAATCCCAAGTTCATTTGTTTCTGAGAAGTGCTCTGCAATTCAATATTGAAGAGGGTTTTTTCTTCAACATGAATGCAAAGATCTGTATCGCCTGCTCAACTGAAGTTCCATGAATGAATGAGAGATTTTCCTTCTCAAAAACAGTTATCATCTCATCAATTTCACTATCAGTCATTTTTCTTAGAGTTTCAAGCCCTATGCGGCCAATGTAGTGTTCTACCTTAAATTCCTTTTCCCAAATCTTTCGGTATGCTAATAGGGAATTTCTTGAGATGTCCCCCTTTCTTATAGCATCTGCAGCCACATCTCCGCATATCTGGCCTGCTCTCATTGCATAGCCTATCCCAGACTGACCAGCTGCCCCGCCAACGACCATGAGCCCATCAGTAATAAACTCATTTGGAAGTGTTACTATAGGATCTCCGCCGGTAAATTTTCTTACAATTTCAAAATCTACTAGTCCTTTCATTTTTTTGAATTTTTCAATCCAAGAATTCAGGTAAGGCGTTGCATCCTTTCCACATCTGCGCACATATGCTCCAATTGAAGCATTGTCTCCCCCCCTTGGGGAATAAGTGGTCTTCCATCCAGGCGCATGATTCCCTACGTAATACTCAAACATTTTTGATTTACCACTGTCAGAAGCCCGAATTTCAAGTTCAATTCCCCAAGCAATGTCTCCCGGGTGCTTCATCGTTTTCAGCCCGATAAAGGATGCCATTTTAGAATTAACACCGTCAGAGATAATAACGAGTTTTGACTTAAAAATTCCGGCCGAGGTTTTGACAGAAAATGTTTTCCCGTCCCTGAGAATATTCTGTGCCTCAATCCCTTTTTGAAGATCTACGCCGATTTTGATTATTTCTTTCGCATAAAATCTGTCGAACTTTGTTTTATCAATAGCATATCCAGGGGTCTCAACCTCTACTATCCTTCCCGCCGGAGAAATAATTTGCATGCCCTTGAGATAATGCACTACATAAGAGGGATCTACTGTCTCTCCACATTTATCGAACATACTCTTAAAAAAAGAATTTGCAGGATG
>PMJC01000046.1 GCA_003157235.1 Methanosarcina sp. | reverse complement strand
CATAGCATAACGGTCTGAGGATAAAAAAGTTGACGATATAAAACTTTCAATGAATTGTGAGACAATAACCAACAAAAACAGAAGTGCCAATTTTGATAATATGTCATCTCGTTTTATAAACAAAGAAAAAGCCTTAAAAATCGAAACAAGATAAAGTAAAACAAATAAAACCAAGCCAATAAAGCCCCATCGAAAAACTACTCCTGTCCAAACTAAATCATGTGTTGTTATTTCCATATTGTATACTGAAGATTCCTGAGTCGAAGTTGCAGGTCCATATCCAAGAGGGAGTTTATCTTCATCTATCCTGTTGATTATTTCACTTGTTCTGGCAAAACGATATAGAAGAGAATTTGATGATTGATCGTAAGGCCTCTGTTTCAACTCTTTAAAACGGTAGAAAAAGTAGTTGGTACTTGCAGGAAAAAATTTCGAGATAGCCACAAATAAAAATAATCCCATAAGGGCCACTAAAAATATATTTTTAATAGCAGGATAAAAATTATTCTCTTTGTAAGCAGTTAACAAATAGTATAAGATAATTAATAAAATTGTAATTACCAGAAAAGACCTGGTATAAGAAATAAAAAGTGCCAGAAGGTTTATTATCAGCAATGTAAAGAAGATAACCGGCTTGTGTTTTTTAAAGACAAAAAGATAGCAAATTGAAAAAAGCCAAAGAGGAGGCATAAACCAAAACGTCCTTGTAATAACTTCTCCCTGAAATATTTCACTTAAATATTCATCGCTTTTATATATTGTTAGGTGCAAACCCTGGTGAAGTATATATAAACACGATGCAAGGCTATTAATAAGAACTATGCTAAATAAAAAATCTGATAAAAGATTTGGCTTGTAAAAACGTAAGACATCTTTAGTAATTAAATATCCAAAGAATAATGAAATAATTGTAAAAAATTCTGTAAAAACATTTTCAATATTAAGATATTCCACGTTAACAATAACTAAATCTATTATTGAAATAATTATTAAACCTATAACAATGTAATCTAGCGAATTTCTTTCATTCTTACTATTGAAGTTGCTACTATTGCCACTAAATTGAGATGAATTAATTATCCTTAGAATCACCCAAAATATAATTAACCATACAGCAAACAAAAAATCAGCACTAAATCTTCCGGGAAAAGCAAATATTTTAACATTTACGAAAAAGATGCAGTACCTCAAGAACATCAGGAAAGGAATACCTAGTAAATAGATAGGCTTTCCTAATGAACGAATCAGAAAATAGAGTAAGAGAAGATATGGTAAAATTTTTGAAAGTAATGATATCATAAGCAGCAAGATTCGGATGAAAAAAAATTATATCTTCAATACGTTAGTTAGTACTTCTTTTAAATGGATGACAGATTGATGATACATATATTGAGCTATAGAATCGGCGAATGATTTTTTTGGTATTTCCTTAAACTTTTTAAATTGTGCATTTAATGAATTATAATCTCTTTTGTAAGTTAATCCAAGATTATACTTCTTAACTCTAGATCCAATTATGCCTTCATCAGGCACAAGAACAGGAATTCCATAAGTTAAAGCTTGTAACATAACTCCGCTTGAGCCATAAAAACTACGATAAGGTAGTACAAGATGACTAACAGATTTAAAAAAGTACTCTATAGTAACTGGATCTGAAATGTACTGATTGGTTTCCATTATTCTATTATTATCATAAAGATTTTTTCTCAATCCGATAACATCGTAATCATATTTTTCGTTGTCATCATGTAATCCGCAATGGACAAAACACGCATCTTGTTCAACAGCCATTTTTAAAAGCAGATCATATCCTCTGCGCTTTTGAGCAGTGCCAAAATAAAGAAAAATGAACAGACCCTTGTTTCTTTCCACGAACTCATTCAGCTTATCAATCCAAATCCTTTGTTCCGTGTATTCATTCTTAACGATAGTTTCAGCAAATTGCTGGAATACATCGGGTAACCATTGTGTTGATGGATGATGTGCAACAAAGTTCTCATCAATATATAAAACAGTATCTAAAAGCTTATAATGTTTCAATAAAAAGCCATGAAACAATCGGTCGTCAGATCTCCATCTGGTCTTAAAATGCTTTATATATCTCAGCTTATTTATAAAGCTTAATTTTTCATAATAATAAAACGGCCTCAGGAAAATACCAATATTTTTCCCACGTAATTTGTTGCTCCTACTAAATATTTGTGCATTGAATAAAGGAATATGATGATCAGCTTCAGCAAAAACAGTTAGCTCAATACTGTACTTAATTTGTAATTCGATTATTTGCATTGCTGATATTTCCAAGCCACCTTGTGTGTAAGAACTTGTATCAATCATTACAATCCTGTTGTCTTTCTTAAGCTTATCAACATATAAGGAGGTTGAGATTTTTTCTTTCAAATTGCCTGCGATGAAAATATTGTATTTTAGCTCGTTTAAGAAATGAGATAATACATACACATATACTTGTCTATGACCGTCGAAACCTGCTGAATATATTAATGCGTTCTGCATAGATTTGAATTAGTACTTCTTTATGTTGATTTTATATTACTACACTGCATGATCTTAGTTTTGTCAGTGATATTCAAGTTTAATGCAATTTTTCGATATTATTCAGTATGGAATCATTTCGGAGGATTATATTATCAGGTTGATGATGAAACGATGAATAATAGAATTAGTTATTTAACTTTTTCACCAAATATTCCATTCTTCAAAATCTATACCATGACAATGCTCCGGCAACATTCTCATACCTAAAAACATACCCGGATTAGAACTAAATGTGCCGACAAAATGGCACGCATGTTCCAGCATAACCATTGAGGAAAAAAGTCGTATATGGCTGTTTTTTTTCTCTAAAACATTCAATTCCTGAAAGTCAGAATTATAATAACCTTTCTCATGAGGTTGACATAGTGAATAGAAATGCCATGCGGGATAGGATGCCTTCAATTCAGTTAAAATACTATAATCGTCTGTCAAAACAAATGCTGACCTGATTTCACTCAATTCTTCAGCCCTCTTGATATACAGCCCTGCCGGCATTTGCTGATATTCAACAAATTTATCGCCACCTCTGATATGGAAACCTATATATTCATTGGGAAGGTTCAATTCTTTTATCATCGTATCAATTTCCATTTGAGTCTCCTTATTGAATCTCCATGTCAAATCGGTAAGAATTTTGCAAAAACTTCTAAAGTTACCTCTAAAACCCACGTTTGACATTTCGACTTCTTCATAAGGATTTTGTGAATGGGCTTTAACAAACATATCCTGTGTCAATAATACACTGAACCCAAGCATTCTTTTCAACCGGAACGAGAGGGGAAGGTAAACAAATTTAGGTTTAAGAATACCAAGTCTCTGTAAGACTCTTATAAAACGAGGGTAGTACTTATTGCTGCCATAAGGGGAAGGGCGGTGATTAAATTTTAAATTAAATTCATCATGAATTTCAGTGCAAAACGGAATAAAATAATCTGTCCAGCCTTTGTCAAATCCAAAATTTGAATCATATGAGAAAAGTTGAAACTGGTAATTATTTCTTAAACACCAAGCCATTGCCAGAATCATATTATTGTATTCAGAAAAAAAACCTGCTGCCAAGCCAATTCGAAAAACAACTTTTCTCTTAAAAGATTCATTAACTTCATTATATTGTTCAGCAGTTAATTTCATTTTAACATTAATAATCCACAATTAGTTGCAGGAAATTCTAATCCTGTGTGTCCTTGTATACCCTTACAAATAACTTTGACAGAATTAGGAAAGCTCACAAGTATTTCAATATTGGGTTGGGTTATATCAACTGTTAATCTAAATTCATTTTTTGTGAGCATATCGGGAAGAATGATGGTTTCATTCATCTCAAAATTGCCCTTTTTATATAATTTAATTTGGCCATATAAGTGACCTGGAGAAAATAACATTTGCAAATGATCGTACTGATCAAAAAACCTTACTTCAATTGCCATCCTTCTTTCTTCTGCTATTTTCCCGGTAATTTTTATATTTAATTTATTCTCCTTAGGACTTATCTCAATCATGTTAGAAACCGATTCATTTATAGTTATTGATTCAACCATAATTTGATTATTACAAATTTTCATGGCATCAATAATTTGCCCCGAAACAATCGTATTGGTTTTCAAATATGCATTAATTACGTCAACTGTGTTCCCAGTTAAAAGAATTTTCCCTTTATCGATCAACATTACTCCTGAACATAGCTGCTCTATTGCGGTCATATTATGACTAACAAACAACACCGTACGGCCTTGATATTGACTCACATCATGCATTTTACCGATTGCTTTCTTTTGGAATTCAGCATCACCAACAGCCAATACTTCGTCAACTATTAAGATTTCAGGTTCCAGATGTGCAGCTATTGCAAATCCCAGACGTACAGTCATACCGCTGCTGTAACGTTTTACCGGAGTGTCGATATATCTACCGACACCAGCAAAGTCTACTATTTCGTCAAATTTTTTTTTGATCTCTAACTTGGTCATACCCATAATTGACCCGTTCATATAAATGTTTTCTCGGCCGGTCATTTCAGGATGGAAGCCTGTACCTACCTCTAAAAGTGAAGCTATCCGCCCACGGGCCATTATTTGGCCGGTAGTAGGTGTGGTTACACGCGACAGAATTTTCAGAAGTGTCGATTTTCCAGCACCGTTTTTACCTATAATCCCCAGCACTTCCCCTTGCTTCACTTCAAAGTCAATATCTTGTAATGCCCATACATAGTCGTTTCCAGCCTTGGAATCATTATCATTCACCTGATTTATTTTCAGGTAAGGGTCTTCCATTCCACGCACTTTCACCGTCCACCATCGTTTCAGATCATGACTTAAAGTACCCGTACCTATGGAACCTAACCTGTACTGCTTGGAAATATTTTCAAATTTAATAGCTATCTCACTCATTTAACATATTCGTAAAATTAAATTACATCCATAAAACTTCGTTCTACTCTGTTGAAAACCACAATCCCCAGAAGTAAAACTATGATGGAAAACAACAAACTGTACCCCAGCGCAAACCACGAAAAGGTACCCTGCCCAAGAAACCCGAATTTAAATGTTTCCATTACTGAAGTTAATGGGTTAGCCTCAATCAGCAACATATATTTTTTGTTACTGCCTACCATTACAGATAAGGGATAAATGACCGGAGTAGCATACATCCACAACTGAATTACAAACGTAATCAGGAATTTGAGATCACGATATTTATTGGTCATGGAAGAAATGAGAATACCAAAGCCAAGTGTAAGCCCGGCAAGGATAAGGATAAGAACCGGGAAAAGCAGCGCATATAAATTGGGCGCTATATGTGTACCTTTGGCTATGAAATAAATGTACACTAAAACAAACACCAGGAATTGGATGAACATTTTAATCAATCCGGTTATGGTTACTGACAGGGGAGCTATGAGGCGTGGAAAGTATACCTTACCAAAAATAGCCTGATTAGTAAGAAAGGTATCGGAGGTTTTTGTCAGAGATTCCGAAAAATAGTTCCAAAGAGTAATACCTGAAAGATAAAACAGAGGTTGAGGGATTCCATCTGTAGGAATATGTGCCAGTCCTCCAAA
>PMJC01000479.1 GCA_003157235.1 Methanosarcina sp. | reverse complement strand
GTCAGTCTTATCTCGGAGGGAATTTCGTATGCAGAATATCCTGTTTTTTCAACCAGCTTCTTCGAATGCTTATACGCTCCGAAGTTCACTTCATGCCCGGCAGCCAGAAACTCCTTTCCCAGTGCAAGGCATCGACTTGTGTGCCCGAGCCCTTCTCCGCACATTAACAGTAAGAGTTTCATTCAATTATACTCCTTTTTTCAGCCTGCTGATTTTCATACATTTATTTACCTACCAATAAACCCCTGAAGCCTATAATGTGAAATTCTTGTTGTTTAAATCTCGGTTAAACTATATATATTTAAGTTTTCTATTTAATTTTCAGAAGATTTAAACCATTAGCTTAAAAAGAAATTAGAAATGGTAAATAAAGAATAAAAACTAAAAAATATGTGATATGAAAAGAATATAATATAGAAGAATAGTATATTATATATCAAGCAACTGCAATGAAAACAAATGGAGTCTCAGTATTTTTTAGCCCAGTATTTTTTAATCTTCTATAAAGCAAGTTGGAAAGGTCCATCGAACTTTAAAAAATAGAAATAAGGATTTGGAGCAAAATAATTAAAGAGAAGTAACATGGGATAGTTGGATAACTCTTAATCGGTGGCACTTTTCCGGTCTGTTCGTATAATTTGGTTCCAACTGATGGCTGATTTTTTGGTCTGTTCTTGCGTTTCTATTCCCACGCTACTACCAAGCGATTATACTCACTTATTGTATATATGTTTTTCTTTTTCTATTTATTATTTCTTTTAAATACGTTATTGTACTTTAAGCATATATTTTGTACTATAATGTTTAATTTGTTAAATCTGATTAATAGGGAATTTCTGATATTAATAAGCGTTTTCTATTGGGGAGAGGCTGGAAATTTCCTCATTTTCCCGAAACATTTCTGAGATATACTCTCTGAGGAGGAATGATAATTCAATATCTATTTTGTTATTGAATCATCAATATTCTTTTTATTATTTTTAGTTATAAGTATATTTTTGATTAAAGAAATATATCTTTTAGCATTATCTATTTATATAATACCATTAATATCTTCACTGTAGGAGAGACCACACATATCATTCTCATAACCCAGGTCTGAATGGATTGGTTGTGTTCAATATGCCAGAAAAACTCGGAAATGGAAATAATACTAAAACGACAGTAAGTTCTGAAGTTGCAAAGGCTCTGCTTCAGGAGGGATGGAAAAAGATGGATATGCACGTACATTCTTCCTGCTCTTATGATGTGCCTCCCGCAAAAGAAATGCATCCGGAGGTTTTTTTTAGAAAAGCAAAGGCTCAGAAGCTTAATTTTGTGACTTTTACAGATCATGACACAGTCAAAGCTTACGACCTACTTGGCTGGGACAGAGAAGGACTGATTCTGCAATCAAAGATCCTGATAAAATAGGACATACTCTGCATGTTAACGTTTTTGAGCTTGATTCAGAAGAATTTGAAGAACTTGAGGCAATTGCAAACCAAGAATATAACTTCAAAAGCTTTATTCGTTACCTCATAACTCACGATCTCCCGCACATATATAATCATCCCTACTGATTTGCTACTGGAGACCATCCTAATTTATGGGCTGTGCCAGAACTGATAAAACAGTTTCATGTTATCGAATATAATATGCAGGACCTAATGGAAAAAAATCTCATAATTATGACACTTGCGAGGAAATACGGGAAAAGGGTGGTTGCGACCACAGACAGCCATACAGGAGGCATGGGAGCTGTCTATACAATAGCGAAAGGGGAAACATTCAAATAATTCTTTGAAAATATCAACCGAGGGAAATCATATATTGTAGTTGAAGGAGGAACCAGAAGACACCTCACAAAAGAATTAAATTCATGGGTTGAGCTTGTATTTTCAATGGATAGAAATACAAGGAATGAAATTAATTTCACTACGAATGTATGTAGCTTTGACAGAATAATAAGTATCATTGCAAACGAGAAAATGAAAGATTTTCCTAGAATTAACAGTTTAGCAATGAAATTGTTTCAGAATTTTTCCAGATCAGGACTTCCTGCCTACGTATATGTGAAGACTGAGAAACCTCTGGTTTCCAAGATAGAAAAAGTCGTGAATCTGATAGCATGAACCTTTTAATTGCTTAAAAGATTTAGGATTTTGATAAACTCTATATTTTGTCATATGCTTATAAATGGTATATACTAGACTCTTAAAAATTAGAGGTTTATCAAAATTCTCTATTATATAACCCTAATTTGATAATCTGATCTTTATGTTGAAAGGAGATTTTCATATTTTAGAGAAATGAAGAAGTAATATTGGGGTCGACAAATTTGTGGCTGATCGTTTATGGAGCCCATGTAAGCAACTTGTTGAAACGGAGGTTTATAAAAATATGCAAAAAAAATAAAAAATAAAATTGAAGAAAAAAAATAAAACGAGCTTAAAATTAGAGTTTCACCACCTCAGGCAATAACGTCCTTTCTCAGGATGTAAGCAACCATCTCAGGATTAAGTTTACTATCCCTTGAGACTTTTTCCTCAATAGCTTCAGTTGATTTACCTTCAACTTTCAGTTCTTTTATTTCCTCAATTATTGAAGAAGGAATGCGATAGTACTCGTTTATATCCTTCCTGTGTCCCCAGACGTCTCCTTCGATAAGCTGGATACGCTGCATTTCAAGGAACATTTCAATTGATTTTGAGACAGTTCTCCTGTAAGATTTTGGAAGCTGTATGACCTCAACCTTTGGACAGTTCTCGACCAATGAAAAAATATCCTTGTTTGAAGGCCTGAAAGCCAGGTGCACTATCCTTTCATTCGGATTCAATGTAAAGATTTCTTCTCGCGAACTCACAACCCTTATTTTCAAAGTTAATCCTCCAGATCTACTTATTTTTTCTTGTTATAGAAAAATATTCTTCTTTAAATATTTTTCTAGAACAACATTAATTATTTAGACAGAACTGGTATTTAATTCTTTCTTTTCTTTTAGGAGAATTCCACCGCGAATAGCAAAAAATAGCATGTATACCAGTATTTTAAATAAAATTTGAGGATAAATTAAAATAAACTTCCTGAAAATAATGATGAATAAAAGGATAAAAACCAGAATTGAATCGGAATTAGTTTTTTGAGGTTAGAGCATCGTGGAAATCTGTTAAGATCGCCTGATATCGCAAAAATTCATCATTAAATCAAACATCCTACAACTGCAACAAATAAAAAAATAAACAAATAATAAAAAGTCTTTTGGTTTATAACCTATCATCTTAATAACTTCATCTTTTAATTTACCTAAATTGGAAAAAATATTTTTAAGATCATTGAATTTTCGATCGTGTACTTAAATTAATAACCAATTATAAAAAACATTACATATTATACACTTACAGAAATGTATAAAGAGTCATGTTCTCAAGGTTTCAATAATTCACATACATAACCAAATTTAGGATATAGTCCTCGCAGTAAAAATTAATACTTTATAAAACTTAAAAAAATGGACTATCGTCAAGTGCAGATATATCACTACCAACCATATATAAAAGTTGAACAAAAAAAGTACCGAAAAAATGAAAAGAAAAAAGTTTTCCATTTTCATCCCTTCTTCCATATCTTTCTTGATTATACAAAGCCAGATAACTTAAACATAAATAATTAATCCAAAAATAACATAAATTCTTCGAATAACAGGCACAAACAAATAAAGTACTTCTCAACTCACCTTTATTTACTATTGATTTCATCATTATCTTGGCTAGTAAGGTTGTCCTACATTTGATTTTTAAAAATAGTTCGAAAAATAATCAGTGGATTGCCATCGAAAACTCAAGTTTGACTTGATCATGGATACCAAATTGTCCTTTTAAGTAATTCAACTACCAAAATAAATATTATAGTCCAAATTGTCAGAAATAGTAACCATTTTTGTGGTTTAGACATCCATAAAAGTTTTTTCATTGCTATTATTCTCAATATATCAAGAGAAAAATAGCAACAAAGCAACGATAAAAAAATATTGTTTTCATAATGAAACCCACCTATTACCTCGAAATGAGTAGCAACTATAAGCAAGCAAGAAATTTTTCTTTCTATTCATTTTGAAAGAAATCCTTAAAACCTTTTCATCAAATTCTTCAGCATCCTAGAAACATAAAGAGCTGAAATTTTACCTAAACTCCTAAAGCATTCATGATCTTTTTCATCCTTCGAGAACATTAGATACCTTTCAGGTAAGATTCAGCTGCAGCAGTTAAGATGACCTCTTCAACTATCGAACACTTCTCAAATAAATCTGTTTCAAAGAGAAACTCACGAAATTGACGCTTTAATAATTCGGGTTCTCCATACTTAGTTTGGAGAATTGATATTCCACTAACTAAGATTGTCATGAGACCCATGTAAGGTGATCCTACTGCCCAAATAAAGCAATAATTAATCAAATTGAGAAATACTATCACCCCAACCTAGAGAATTCGGGACACCTCATGCTGCCTGATATGTTTGTTGAAACTTAGACATACGTAGGTATTTGTTTAAAAGAGTTCATTATTCTGGACTAGTTAATCTTTTTTTTCGGCTTTCTTTAAGATTCCTGAACTTACTTTTTATTGTGCCAATTGCCAAATTTCCTACCGATTGATAAAACTTGACACCTACCATTAACTCACATCATAATATCGTTTCCCGGTTAAGAATAAAACCTAAAAAATCGGTAAAAACAACCTCCTTTCAAGTATCTAACTACCTCTAATATAAAGCTGCATGAATAGAATTCCAAAAATAAATGAACTTTATACTCCATCACTTCCATAGCATGAATTTGGTAGCTTGCTTAGTGCAAATAGTTATAAAAATAGACACACAATTCTTTTTAATTTGCTTATTGTAGAATAATATTATATAGATACTTAGGCACCAACGCTACATGGAAGGTACTCAGACTGTGGCCATAACTAAAACTGTTCAATTCCAATTTGAGTAGCACAATTCGATCAAATAAGAGTGGTACCATCGCTGACCATCGTGGCAAAAATTGAACTCATTTTGTAACGGTTCGATGACTCAAAAAGTTAAACGAAAGCGGAAAAAAAGCAAGGATTAACTTCATCTACGACCTAAAATACAGAGCATTCATGATCCTAAGCACTTCATAAGTAATAAACATCCCAGAAGTTATGCTCGCTACAAGTAAAAAAATTCATTGACATTAAAAAGCAACTTTCAAGCTAAAGAAACGAAGAAAAGTTGGCAGTCTAAATTGGAGAAAAAGAAGAGATGATAAAGCAATTGAAAGAAACACTTATTGGCAAAGAAGAGAAATTCTCCAGGCTTAATGAGGGAAACAAAAAAATAAAGCAGCAGCAAATAATCAGATGGTATAGGCAGAGAAGAACTGAAAGTTTCAAAAAATCAGTGAAAACGCTGATAATTAGAAGCAAGAGAATGGATACTATTTAAAAATTATTCATTTTTGGGCTCTCTGGACTTGAAGTAAGAAACGAGCTATGAAGCAGATGAAGAATCATATCAGGGCTGATTTTCCTTAGACTTGTAATCCCATCGATTATTTCTTCCTCGGTTCTTCCCTGAACTTCAAATTCTTTTATCTTTTCAAGCACATAGGCTGGTATTACAAAATAATTGTTAAGATCATGCCAGTGCCCGCTGACATCTCCTTTTACCAGCTGAATTCCCGAAGAAGCAATGTACATTTTAATAAATTTAGATAGTGCATCATAGGAAGATGCAGGAAGCTGAAGCAATTTTATCCCAGGGCAAGTCTTGACCAAATTAAAGAGATCCCTATCTGAAGGCCTAAAAGCAAGATGTACTGCCTTCTCTTCGGTTTCCAAGCCTAGAATTTCATCCCTACTTGTTACAACTCTAATGCGTATACTACTTGACCCCATTTTATGCTCTCACTCTTATCTAAGCACGGATCATTTATTTAATTTTTGTACTTAATCTTCCTGATCAAATTTCAGTACAATGACAAGATTGTTACTTAAAAAAGGATGAAAAAAATCAAATTGAATGCTAACACCCAAACCTAAAAGAGGGGGGACGCATCAGGCCATCAATCTGTTTGTCAGCCCTCATAAATCATCGATTTTTGGTTGACAACATTTATTTAATCTAGATGATTCAAACTCTGGTTTCAGCTTTCCTACAATTTTTAGATATAGTGTTTTATTGTGTCAGCTGCCATATTTCCAACAAATCAATACATATTTACACTTGAACATATACTCTCATCAAATTATCGTTTTATCAGTTAATGATGAAGCTTGAAAAATCTGTAACAATTAACTTTTTTCAAGCATTGAACTACCTCTAATAGAGGGTTGCTTGGATGAATTCCAGGAAATAAATGAATGTGAGATTCCATCACTTCCATAGTATGAATTTAGTACCTTGCTCATTGCAAATAGCGGTAAAGATGACCACACAATTTTTTTTAATTTGCTTATTATAGAATATAGAGAATTCCTATTTACCTTTGATTTTGCTCTTCGCTTGAACCCTGCATAAATATTTATCTTGATTCATGTATTTAACCCAATTTTTTCTTTTCTGGTTCATTATTCTTTGATTTTAAAGATAGCTTCAACTATCCTTAAAATACTCCTTTTATTTTCAATGTCATCAAATGATGAAGATTATAACAAAAAGCTGTACACAACATCTTCAGATTTACTCTTTGAACAGTAGTGACAAGAACTTCTCCTGCTTTGAGCATCTTTTTAGTTACTGCATAAACTCATTCCTCTTATATTTTTTTGAGCCAATCTCTTGTTTCTTAACATATCATCCATTTCCAGAAGATGTTCTGTTACTGTTCTTTTCATTGTTGTATCATAACCTTTTTATTTTGCTTCAAAGTATCCTCTGTATCTGTAAAACCACTTCACTTTTTTGATTAAACCTACCTAAAAATCATGATGTTAAGAGTCGTTGTTTTGAATCTTTTGATCAGCATATAATCCCTGTCTATTAAATGCAATGAAGTTTATATCCACTGTGTTATTTACTAACTTTTTTGTCCAGTTTCAGTCATTGATGACCCTTTTTTTGCTTCATTTTCTCGAGGTTAATCTGCTTTTGCAAGGCTGGGATCTTAATAAATAAAAGTAGC
>PMJC01000383.1 GCA_003157235.1 Methanosarcina sp. | reverse complement strand
CTTGAAGGTTAGCTCCTTGAAGATTAGTCTCTTGAAGGTTAGCTCCTTCAAGTTTAGCTCCTGCAAAGTCAGCCTGTTCAAAATTAGCTCCTTGGAAGTTAGTTTCTATAAGATTAGCTCCTTGGAGGTCTTTTCTCTCTGGAATATCCATACACGTTAATTGGTTTGGAACTAAAATAAACATTACTGAGTTAGGGAGATATCTTCTATTCTCCAGGATTTATTTTTTAAAAGTTTATATACTATATATTTTGGTTTTATCTGGCCTAAAAAAATGACGGCTACGTTTTAATGCAAAATAATTAATTCACTCATTTTCTGAAGATCTCTGTTTGGTTTTTTGATCCATGCAAAAAAACCATTAATATCATGTTATTATTCAAGGTTAAAACATTTTATGTAAACATAATTTTTATTATGAAATTATTTTTCACATAATTAATTAAAAATAACTAAATAGCTATCTAATACTTCAACGAAAACTAATTGTTAAAAAAGTGGGAAATTAAAAGTAGATATGTGACTAAAAATTGCCTGGAAGGCATTGATCCTGTTATAATCCAAATAATAATAGGTCAACAACAAATAAAGAAAAACAATTTCAAATTTGTATTGAAATTAATTTATTAAAGAAATCTCTTAAATGAGAACATAATTTTTCTGGCTTGAAGTTGTGAAATTACCATCGAAATTAAATCAAGGTGAATTCAATACGATACGGTTTAATTATGTATGAAAAGGTTGAAATTTTGCTTTTTGAGTACAATCCTGGAGAGGTATGTCTGATTGAAGAGATGCTTGATGGATTAGCCGACTTCCTATATGAACTCAAAAATGTTGAAACCCTTAACGAAGGTTTGAGTCTTCTTAATGAACGTCCGTTTGATGTAATATTGTCAGATCTAAGCTTGCCGGATAGCGATGGAATAAACACTTTTTTTGATATTTATGCAAGGAATTCACGAATCCCGATAATAATATTTACTGCGTCAAAAGATGAAAAAATCGGAATTGATGCTGTGAAAAAAGGTGCTCAGGATCATTTAGTCAAAGGGCAAGTAGATGGTAGATCATTGAAACGTTCTATCCAATATTCTATTGAGCGCAAAAAAATAGATGAAGTACTAGCAAATATTGAAATTGCTCGTAAAAAGGAAATTCATCACAGGATTAAGAATAACTTACAGGTAATATCCTCATTTCTTGCTCTTCAAGCTGATAAATTCAAAAGCAAGATGGAAGTGATGAGTTCAGAAGTCTTAGATGCTTTTAGGGAAAGTCAGGATAGAATAACATCTATGGCTTTTATTCATGAAGAATTATACAAAGGCGAAAAATTCGAAGATCTAGATTTTTCATTATACCTTGAGAAGCTCACTCAAAATTTATTCAAGACTTATAGGTTTGTGAATACCAATATAAGCTTAAGCATCGATATCGAAAATAACCTTTTCTTTGATATAGATACTGCAATTCTATTAGGAATGATTGTTAATGAACTTATTTCGAATTCCCTTAAACATGCATTTTCAGAAAGGGCGAACGGAAAAATTTCTATCAAACTACGTAGGGCAGAAGACGAAAAATTCAGAAATAGCGGAGAAGAAAGCAAATATAAAGGCTTTAAGAGCACTAGTTTCACGTTGACAGTTTCAGATGATGGAGTAGGTGTACCTGAAAATCTTGTGTTTGAAGATATTGAAAGTCTAGGTCTCCAGCTGGTAAATTCCCTTGTAGACCAATTAGATGGGGAATTTAAACTTGAAAGGAACAATGGAACGGAATTCACTCTAAAGTTCACAGTAGCCAAAAAAATTAAGTGCCGACTAATTGGAGCTTAGCAGTTAAACTGAACAATCGATTGTATTATGTCTGTAAATGTTTAATAATATAGGTTGTCCACAACGCCTGTTATATTTATTTTTATTCATCAAGTGCGTAAGATCCAATCAATAAATTTGTGATCAATCGTGAGAACCCTTTTAACACACCTTATCTGTATTACTGTAGGAGGTATGTTACTACTTGGAAATGCATATCATGGAAATTGGATATAGAGGATGTTTCGATATCATTCAAAGCGAAAACTGCTGCCTTTCTCTAATGATAGCATATATGTCTAATCATCATGAACGCGATACTAAGAGTTATGATAGTCTCATGAAAGCCTTTGATGAATATGTACACTCTTAGATAAGGAGCTTACGGGAAAAAAATCTAAAAAGCTTATGGCTACGATAGTTTAAAGGTATTGATAATACGCAGATCTTCATGTGTGAAGAATTCATGTATAACCTGTAATACTCTGCCCAACTGGAGTGCTTTTTCTGATACAATCCTCTCCATAATTGATTATGTTCTCAATCGCAGTTTTCAATATGGAAGGATATATTTCACCTACCTGTTCCCATACAGGTTTTCCATGACAGAAAGACTTAAACGTTGGTGTACTATGAACACTATACCTTTCTGAAGTCCACGTATTTATTACAATATTTATTCGGGCAAAAACTGCCAAGTTCTTGAATTCATGTGCATACTTCTCAAAATAAGGTCCCATAGCCTCACAAAAAGTACACTCTGGGCTATAAAACATCACAATAACTGGCTTTGAAGATTGTTCTACTATCTGTTCCCAGATCATATCATCAATTTCAATCACATTGAATTCGTTCAATCGTTTACCCCCATGTATTAATGAATGGATAGAATATTAGGATTGACAAATAAGTATCTATTGCTTGAGTTGTTACCTTTAATTGAAACCTGGCCATAAAAATTTATTTCTTAGTTTAGCTGAGTAATTCCAAGATTGATTCCCAGGTTCTCTAATAAACATTTAAGATATGGCTAGACTAATTATAGAGTATAGAGAATTCCGGTAAACATCTGATTTTTAAGAATCATTTATATGCTGTTTATAGGCATCTGATAAAATTTAGGGATTTATCGAAATCCTCTATAGTCAACTCATTAATTAATTATATTTTTAAAAATAAATTATAATTGTAAAATAAATTTTGGCGCTTAAGTCACTCGAAAATCCTATAATCACGGGAAAACAGAACCCATGTGATGCTTTATTTTATACACAAAATGATTTGCATGCTTCCATTCCACTTACATTACATAAATAGCTAAAAACATAAATCAGTTAG
>PMJC01000161.1 GCA_003157235.1 Methanosarcina sp. | reverse complement strand
CAGGGATGCGGAAAGCATCTGGAGCCGGGAGAACTTCTGAACCCTGTATGCACTATCTGCGGAGGGCCTGCCGAATACCGCCAGCAAGAACATTTCTTTTTCGAACTTTCTAAGTTCAGTGATTACTTGATGGACTATCTCTCACATGACCTCGGAGGAACAATCAATGCCAGGAACTATGCATTAGGCTGGGTAAAACAGGGGCTTACTGACTGGTGCATCACACGGAACCTGGAATGGGGAGTAAAATTCCCAGGGCATGACGACCTTGTGGTCTACGTCTGGGTGGACGCTCCCATAGGGTACATAGCCTTTACTGAGGAATGGGCAGCTGCGACAGGGAACTCCTGGGAAAAATACTGGAAAAATGACGGGGAAATTATCCATTTTATAGGTGGAGATATCGCCTACCATCACTGCATCTTCTGGCCGGCCATGCTTAAAGGAGCAGACTACTCAGTACCGACTGCTGTTGTAGCTTCAGGTATGGTTAAAATCGAAGATAAAAAATTTTCCAAAACCAGGGGTTATGTGGTCTGGGTTGGGGAAGATTACCTTGACCAAGGTTTCCATCCAGATCTCCTGAGGTACTACCTAACGAGCTATACATCCCACACTAAGGAACTGAATTTTTCATGGCACGTGCTTCAGGAAAAAATAAACACTGAACTCGTGGCAGTGCTCGGAAACTTCCTTTATAGGACAATTCTTTTTGCTTCCAAGAACTACGGAAAAGTCCCTGAGGGGGAGCTTGAACCTGAAGTCAAGGAAGAAATAGAAAAGGCCATAAATGAAGTAAAAGTAGCAATTGCTGAGTATGAATTCAAAAAAGCTGTTGATGCTGCAATGGCTCTTGCATCTTTTGGAAATAGCTACTTCCAAACTCACGAGCCATGGAAACTGGTTAAAGAGGATAAAACAGCTTGCGGGAATGTACTTTACAACTGCCTTCATCTTTCAAAAGCCCTCAGTATTATCTTTGAACCCGTGATCCCACAAACTATGGAACTCGCCTGGGAAGAGCTCGGGCAGGAAGAAGACCTGCATACAACCCAGTACAGTGAAGCTTTAGTGCCTATAAAAGCAGGTACAAAACTCGCAAAACCTGAAATTCTCTTTACAAAGATCGAAGATGATCGGATAGGAAAGATGGAAGAAATCGCAAACCAAAGGATAAAAGCCGCCAATGCAAAAAAATCTATAGGAAAGGGGATTGAAAAAGAATCCTCCAAATCCGAGGGAATGTTATCTGCAGAAGAAGCCAATAAATTGGGGAAAAAAAATAGCTGACGAAGCCTAGCAAAAAAACCTTCACATTATCGAACACACGGACTTTGCAAAACTAATATTAGGGTGGGAAAGAATTTACTTTTAGAACCCTTAAAAGAGTCCAGCAAACTCCTTTGGTCGAAGTGAACTTGGAGAGGAAGATCTAAAAGAAGGCTTTTAATGACATTAATTTCTATAACACCTCTGAAGAGTTTGTATAGGAATATGCAATCGTATTGGTCAACCTCAAACTTACTAAACTTTACGAAATTGAATCCAAAGCCATGATGCTTGCAGCAGATAATTGTGAAGGAACTGGAGCTAGCCTAATACTCTCAAAAAAGCAACTGTTCAACCTGAGCAAAACAACATTTATAACCACTTTTACAAAGATTCAAGGAATAAGTTTATTTGTCTGGCTTTATTTAACTGTAGGCTATTGAATATCTACCAACTAAAGTTTAGTATGCTGAATATTTACCAAAAAAGAATAGATACAATAAATGAAGCTCATTCTATTCTCACATCTGAAATATTTTATCTAAATGATGTGCTGATATACATTTTTGGTAAGAGTGGTAGTGAAATTATATCAAGACTCTCTTCAAAGTTAGTGTAAACCAAATAAGAAAACTAATCAGCTCATAAACCACCTAACTTAGTCATGTCAGAAGAAAGTGATTTGTAGTATCGGATTAAGAAATATAAGACTCTTCGCTGTTTTGTGTAGGTTGGTGATAACTCTCCAGTTACTATAATTAACTGAATTTCAGATGGGGAGACATATTTTTCTAAGATAACAAGTATTAAAAAAATTGATTTTTTAGAATATTTGATTCATATAAAGACAATAGTTACAAAACGAGAATAGGCCGAAACCTGTAAACTGAAAAATCAAACATTCCATTTTCTGAGCAAGCAAAGCTCGAAGATGGTATTAAATCTCACGCTTTCGATATGAAATACTTAGACATCAAACTAAGATGGTTGCAACCTAATTAATTATTTTTATTATGTTAGCTCCCCTTTCTACAGTGGATGTATGGGGCAAAGGAAGTCCATACGTCTGGCTTTAAACAAATAGTAACATGTATAATTATTGCACAGCATAAATAAAATAAATGAGATTGGACTATGAAACTTGGTTATGAAAGCATAAAGGTGAAATTGAAATTTATATATTGGTTTCGATATTTAGGGAATTGGTGCAACAACTCTAATTGCTGAAATTGGCAATTTTAAGGATTTTTCTTCATGAGATAATCTTGCTTCATGACTTGGAGTTGGCCCGAATGTATACCATCTGCGGATAAATTCTATTCAGCAGAATCACAAAGAGATCATCAGAAGTAGCAAGGTGGAATCTAATATTAGATAGTTCATTCGGAGCAAGAAATAAAATCGATGCAAATCAAAATAGTTTTTTAGCCGAAAGAAGAAATCAATTGAAATGCAAAATAAATTATTCCCGTGGCATAGCCTATCTGATCTGCATTTATAAGAGCTGGTTATATTAGTTTATAGATACATTTTAATATTATTCGACCTATTATCACTGAAAAAAGCACCTCTATTGCTATTTTTCCGAACTCGAATGTTATTGAAATTACTTTTTCTATGATTAAATACACAAAGAAGCTAATTAGTATCCATATTATTGAATCTGTATATTGATTTGATTTCATGGTTTTTAATTCACCTTATTATATTTATTTATGCTATTTCACAATGATGATGTTCATTAACTTTAGTATTGTCTTTTGTTATATCTTCCATTGTTATCTAACCTTCCAGAGATCTTATTCTAAGATCAGAACTAACCGATAAATATATGGCTCAATTCCTGAGGATATCTTGTATTAGAGGAGATTTTGATAAATCTCTGATTTTCACTAAAAATATATACACAACCTGTAAGTGTAGGACGAGATTTAGGGGTTTATTGAAATCCCCTGTAAACAAAAACAATATTTGATTTAGTAATGCCTTTTTTCTGTCTTCACATTGTTTCAATTTATTTTAAAATTTGTTTGGTTATATTTTAAGTGCATAATAATTTAGAAATACTATTGCCAATTTCAGTTGAAATGGGTTCCAAAAAAAGTTAGAATCGGAAGTCGAATGGGATGCTATCCTCATTCAAAGTTTAAAAGTCAGAAAGAGAACATAGCGATTTTAACTAAAAATTGGTGAATAAGATTGTATAAGTATTCAGTAGCACCTTCTTCAATCTACTATGGTTTTGATCATTTTTTTTGGTTGCCTTTCTCTTTTTTGCAATATTCTCTTATTAATTAACCACGGCGAAATGATTGAAATTTTGATATTTGATTTTCCCAAGCAATTAAAGTATCTCTTTTAGTTCCTCAAAGTCGATAGATTACAGCAGTGATCGTGAGAAAGGAACAAGAACAAACACATATAATATTTTTCTGGTTTCCTAGGATAATATTAAACGATAACTCCTGGATAGCTTGAGAGAAGAGATCCTCCTTACAAAATATCAAAATAAGAGATTCAAAAAAAGTGAAAAATGACTGAACTTTCAGACATTACATTTTACTTTTTGCCACTTCTTTTGCTGCGTCCTTGAAGAGCACCCGAAGGTCCCAGAGAAGCTTTTTGTTAGCTTTAAAGAGAGCATGTAAAAGGTCAAGAAGGCTCATTCGCTCAAATTTTACATCTTTTAGGGAAAAGGCAAGGGAATTCAGATCCACATCATTCAAATTGATAAAACAGTTCTTAACAATTAGGCTCAGGTCTATAGCATGCCCAATGGTTGATCTCCAACGCTTCTCATAAACTTCCTCGAGTTTCTCGTTAGATACATCTCCTCCGGATATGGCTGCAAAAGCAGCCTCACCTGCTATCTTCCCTACATCCATAGCATTAAGGATCCCACCGCCTGTGATCGGATCTGACTGGCGCGCAGCGTCTCCTATGAGTATCAGCCCGTTAGTGGAAGTCTTCTCAATACTGCCTGAAACAGGTACTCCTCCAAAAACCATCTCGACTACTTTGGCATGCGGAAACTTTTTCTCCAGAAAACTATTGAGGTAATCTACTGGCCTTGGCTTGAATTTTCCCATCTTGCTCCCGATAATCCCTATCCCGACATTCGCCTTTCCTTCACCTTTCGGAAAAATCCATATATATCCACCAGGTGCGATCTCATTTCCGATGTAAAACTCACAGTATTCCTGGTTTATATCCACACCAGCTACCAAGTATTGAACACAGGTTTCTATGTCAATGGGCTTCAGAGAAGTATCAATGCCTGCCCACCGTCCTACTTTTGATTCGATCCCGTCAGCACCTATGACTATTCGGGCATGTACATCATACTCTTTTCCAAGTTGCATGAGTCTAGCTCCTTTGACGAAATCTTCTTCAATTATCAAGCCAATAGCTCTGGTTTTTACCCTAACCTCTGCTCCGGCTTTTGAAGCCTTTTCCGCAAGAGCACGATCGAAAATTTTTCTCTCAAGGACATACCCAACCTCTCCGCCAGCAATTTCTTCTGCCATTTCTATCTTTGTACCATCAGGTGCGTAAATACGAGCGCCTTTGAGGTCAGCGCAAATCCACTTCTTGTCAATTTCCACATGTTTTTTGAGATATTCTTTGCTCACACCTTCGGCACAGCGTACAGGATCGCCTATTTCTTGGCGTTTCTCGATTAAAAGCACAGTTAGTCCCTTCTCAGCTGCGGTTTTTGCAGCAATTGAACCCGCAGGACCGGCGCCGATCACTAAAACATCATACATGGCCTTCATTTAGTTACCTCAATTGCTCCAACAGGGCAAATGCGATCGCATATTCCACATGTCATGCACGTATTTTCATCCACTTCAACCCAGGTCTCTACAAGTTCGAGTGATCCCTTCGGGCAGACTCCCACGCAGGCACCACAATATCCGCATTTATATCTGTTTATGTTGATGCTCACTAACTCACCTGAAATCTTTAAAGGCAAATAAGGTAATTATGAAATGATGATGAAGTTTGGCAAATTACGGCAATTTTAAGGCGATAATAACAATTCTCTAACATATAGTTTTTGTTAATTACAGTATTTCCGAATCTAGTTAGTTCCAAAACCATTTCTACAAATTAGAAAAATATCAAATAAATTATTTGAGGTAATTGAGTCGTTGATTATGGCAAAGAAAAATACTTCCAATTCTGGCATAAATGCAACAAATTTACTGTATGTATCTTCGGAATTATGTAGTATTGTTGATATAATAACTTTACTTGATGAAGTAAAATATAGATCTTAATATTTTTTTAATGTTTTATTTCAGGCTGCAACATCTTCTAACAATCCTCTTGAATCTGTAAATAACTATCTAAGATCATGATATCAAAAATAAAAATTATCCCAGTTTATATTATTTCTGATTATATAAAATCCAGTTATGTTGAAAAATTTTTTTTTATTGAGGAAAATAAACAATGAAATTTTTAAGATGATTGACATGAAAACTAAGGTTCAAGACATCGCCATTGACTTCCAAGATATTGAATATTATGGGAGTAGAAGCACTCCAAATATAAGAAAATTAAAATCGAAGAATAAAACACCTGAAACTAATTAACCTAAATCACAACTATAAATAAAAAAAATATTTGGAAAAAATAATGACATTTAATACTCTAGAAGATTTCGATAAACCTCTGATTTTCACGAGTCATTTAGATACAATCTACAATCACATGACGAAATCAATGGGTGTATCGAAATTATCTATAAATTCTGTTGAACTTTAGAGAATTTCGATAAACCTCCGATTCCAACAAATTGCTTATCTAGGCATTATAAACAATCATCCAAAAATTGGGGTTTATCGAAATCTTCTAAATCATTTCTTGGGATTACAGCATATAAAATGAAATCAGTAATCATTCGAGACATTATTAAACTAGTAACATATGGAATAGAGGAATTATACAATATTCCAGAAAAATTATTCCTGAAGTGGTTAATGAAATTTAATCGATAAAGGAATTTAGCACCTCAAATTGGATTTAATAGATATATAAATCAAAAATATAACAACACAAAAATCACAAAATAGTTTAGTCCGATGTTAGTAGGGGATACAGATATGCATAGAGAATTTTGATAAATCTCTTTTGATATTTGAAAAAGTTGCACCAAATTCATATACTGCAAGTTATAGATGCAGTTAGCATGAAACTGGCTGTAATCGAAGGTGATGGGATTGGCAGAGAAGTGATTCCAGAAGCTGTTAAGGTTCTTGATGCTTTCGAGCTTGATATTGAGAAAGTACCTTTGGAACTGGGTTATGCAAGGTGGGAGAAAGTAGGTACTGCAATGTCAAATGAAGATCTTGAAACCATAAAGGGATGCGATGCAGTTCTTTTTGGAGCAGTTACCACAATACCAGAGCCAAATTACAAAAGTTTGCTCCTGACTATCCGGAAGGAACTGGACCTTTATGCCAATATAAGACCTATAAAACCCCTTCCTGGAGTAGTTGGCATTACCGGAAAAAACGATTTCGATTTTATTATTGTCAGGGAAAACACTGAAGGACTGTACTCGGGAATTGAGGGAATCGGACCTGAGATATCCTGGACAAAAAGAATTGTCACACGAATAGGCTCGGAGAGGATTGCAGAATATGCCTGCAAACTTGCAAAACAAAGAAAGAATAAACTGACTATTGTCCACAAATCCAATGTCCTGAAATCAGACAATCTTTTCCTTGATGTTTGCAGACGGACCGCCAGTGATCATGGCGTGGAGTATGGGGATATGTTGGTTGATTCAATGGCTTATAGCCTTATGATGCACCCAGAGAGATATGATGTTGTGGTTACAACAAACCTTTTCGGGGATATTTTGAGTGATATGTGTGCAGCTCTTGTCAGAAGCCTTGGCCTTGTCCCCAGCGCCAATATCGGGGAAAAATATGCTTTTTTCGAACCCGTACATGGTAGTGCACCCGATATTGCAGGAAAAGGTATTTCAAACCCGTTTGCTGCAATCCTTTGCGTAAAGATGTTGCTCGAATGGATGGGTGAACCGCGCTATCTGATTATTGACGAGGCGATAGCTGATGTGCTTCAAAATAAAATTATTACTCCTGATCTGAAAGGTACGGCAAGAACGATAGATGTAGGGAATGCAATTGCAGAATATGTAATTGAGAATATATACAAGAAAACTGTGGAGGTGGTAATGGGCTCATGAACTCTATCAAAAATATCATTTTTTTAATAGCCTCAACCTCGCCGATCTTCAAGAGGAAAATGTGTGTCTTAGCTCATACTCTCCACATAGATATTCTGAGCTCTAGAAAGAGTCCTAATGTTTGAGACTGAACTATGTTAGACAGGAGGAACATACTGATACCAAAAAAATTAATCATTGGTCGCCCAAATGAACTCTGAATCCCTTGCAATGATAAGAAGCTATCCAATCATTATGCTCGATAATTAAATTCCCATACAACCAGTATTATGAGAATTTCTTCAGTTCCGAAACCACTCCTACAAAATTCACATAAATTTATTTGGAAAAGTTTAGAGAAAGATATTTGGAAAGAATTTATTGAACCAATTACAGGACTAGGAGAATTTATCAGAGGTAAATATACAAAGCTAGCTAAATCAAAATCATTTGCTCAGAATTGAGTAAAAATACTTGATGAACAAATATAAAAATATAAGCAATTGCTAAGTTAAGTATAAATTAGCTATATTTGCTCATAGATAACGTTTTCTTGGCCGTCTAAGATTCTACTGATAAATAATTCTTGATAAGAGTATTATAGTATTTCTTCAAGATATTTTGAACTCGATGAGCTGAGATTCCGGATCTTATACATAGTGAAGTATGTTCACACCATTCTTCTTTCGAGCGAGGATCCATCTGATCTTTCTAGCGTTAAACTCCACAACTGAAAGTGTATTCAAATTAACATGATTAAGCGAAATCTTTTAAGTATAAAATACTCAGAACATGATCTGAAAACTTTCAGTAGATAAACCCTCATAACATCGGCTTTTGTACAACCTAATCTCATCAGAATTTCGATAAACCTCTTATTTCAATAAGTTATTCATAGGCAACTTTATAGACAATCGGCTAAATTAGGAGATTTTTCGAGGGCATTGATATTAGTCTTAACCAAAATGTGATTTTCTTCTTTAATCGTTCGGTATCCTCATAGAGTAGAATGAACGCCATACAAAGAGTAACGCAATCAAAAGGAATACGCTGCCAACATAGGGAGCAACGCTTCTGAAGGACTCAGATATAGCTATTTCCATGGCTAACAAACCAAACAATGTGGTGAACTTGATGATTGGATTTAAAGCTACCGAGGAAGTGTCTTTAAAAGGGTCACCTACAGTATCTCCTACAATTGTTGCCTCATGTAAAGTAGTGCCTTTTTCCTGCAAGTCCACTTCAACTACTTTTTTGGCATTATCCCAGCATCCTCCCGCATTGGCCATAAAAATCGCCTGGAACAGGCCGAATACGGCGATGGAGATCAGGTAGCTGATGAAGAAGGCCGCCGGAGCATTGGTGCTCCCAGGGGCCGAAAAGAAGGCAAACGCCAGGGCG
>PMJC01000084.1 GCA_003157235.1 Methanosarcina sp. | reverse complement strand
TGTTGAATTTAGCTGCAATTACAAATTCCAGTTTGTCCTCATCCATTATTTAATTAACTTCCCACTTAAATAATGGTTTATCAATTTATAAAAAGAATCCCACTTTTACTCCCATTATTTCGATCCTTCAAAATAAGTATACCCATGAGAATCGAATCTTCTTTGCTCAACACATTTATGTTAATAACATCAAATATTAGCTTAGAGTTTCCAATTATGCAGTAGGTGCAAAACGGATATTCCCATAAAGTTCCATTCTTCGGTTTTAATCTTTATTATATATGAAGTGTCTATGCTCCCATAATATGGAATATCATGTAAGTGAACAGCAATGTATTGAACCTTATTATTAAAATCCTTAATCTTAAAAATTTAATCATTTATTCTCCAAAATGAAGAAAAAAATGTTGTTAATGTAATTGGATTTCATATTCTAAAAAAATAGGATATCTGAAAGAATCCTTATTTTTAGTATTCTTGCCCTTCGATCAATGCTTGCAGATTCAATAAAATGGGTAGAATATGTTGCAGCATGAAATAACGCATTAAGAACTTTTCGATATCTATAGTTTGCATCACTAGGTAAATTTCTTATATCAACGGTACTAAATGGTTCAAAAGAGATGTATCGGAGATGGACTGATATATATAAGCGAAGTTAAATCGTTTTTCGTTGTCCTAAGCAATCGTTTCATTACCTTAAATAACTCTGCATATATTCTTTGATTTGTAGAAATTATTTTGGAACTACGGAAATTGGGATCTTTAAGCTCAATTCTATTTGAGACCAGTAACTGTAGCCCAGAAAATTATCGGCACTTTTAATACCACATAGATCCGCTTATAATTCATGAAAATAAATTATCTAATAGAAGGATAATATAATTTTCTAAAAACAGATTTGAGATAACAAATAATGAAAAAAAGAACCTATTAGCAATTGTGTAAAGTAGATGTCAGCCATAAAAAGAGTCAGCACTCCAGCACTTCATGAAGCAATTTCATTGCCTTTTTCTCATTTTCGCCCCCACACTTGAAAGCTAAATTTCCATAATGCTGGATCAATTCGAGGTATTTTTTGTCACCTGAGAGCTGGTAGCGGGTTGCATGAACAGTAGCCTCAAGCACTGCATTGAATCCTCTATTTGGAATCATAACATTTTTTTTATTCACATCATTAAGACCTGTATCCATAGGAATAAGATTTGCTACCAGGGTCTGATCTGTGTTCATAACATTAATGCATTTGAAAATGATCCAAGCTGCAGCTTCTTTCAGGATAGGAAAATTGAGCTTATGAGTAGTCACATAGTCAAATTCGGAAGGTTCAAGGTCGAAAAAAGTTGAACGTACAAAAAGGAGAGAATTGTAAATTACGTTTGCTGTCATATATCCTTCTTTAAGGACGTTTGCCCAAGTATGGCTGCCTCTGAAAAGTCTGACAAAATACCTTTCATCTTTCACGATTATTCCGATTGGAGCAGCATTAGGATATTTCAGACCTGTGCTTACAATTGTTTCGGAAATTCCTTCCAGGATTCCGAATGCGGAAATATCTACAGTGGAAAATTTACTTCCATACTTTGTATAGTCAGAGAAAAGTTTGGTCAAAAACGCAGTCCTCCCAAAAGGGCAATGAAAATTCCGGCAATAACTATGTCAGCTGTTGAACCTGGATTGATTCTCTTTTTAAGAAGTTCGAGGTCAAATTCCTTTACTGCGGGAAGTATAGATGCAAAGTCTATGATCCTATTGTCGGAAGGCTTTTCATAGGCCAATAGAATCTCACATGCTTTGGATGATACGTAATCTGCAGTAACTTTATCAAATTTAGTCTGGATAAAAGTATCCCTGTGCCTGGAAAGCAATTTCAAAAAGGTATATACTATAGCTTCGTTGATATCTGAGTCTGAACAGTTCAAAACTGAGTATTCTACTCTTGAATTTCGGGATTGCATGAACTTTATTATACTATTTGCCCCTTCAAGGCAGCAACCGAATCCTGATATCCATTCACCTGCAATCATATCATATCTTTCGGCCATCCCCATGAGCTCATAAAGCGTAACTTTTTGTCCCCTGATTTTGACAGTTGATTCGGAATCTCTAAGGCTAAATTCATCCACACTGTTTACCCTGACTCCTGCCATATCGAAAGCCCTATAAAATTCGACAGCATCCTCACAGTCTGTTGCCCTGACTATAAAATGAGCACGTGAAGCAAGATTTTCAAATTCTTCTGGTGAAAGCTTACAACGGACTTTCTCGCATGAATGTAATAATTCTCCCGCAGCCATTGANNAGAACTCTCACAAACTGCACTTCTGAAAAGTGCCCCTATTCCACTCCTGCTTCTTGCAGCCATTTCAATTGCAGGGTAAACACTCACTGAAGAAGCTATAAAATGCTCAAAACAAGTATCCGGATAATTATGTTCCCTATCTACATTCCCTGGCTTGGGAGAAGCAGAGACCTCCAGTAGCATAGCAAGCTGGGCACAACGAGCAATAAAACTTATGATCTGTGGGTCTCCCGCCCCTTTAGGCATGGGACAGGAAAAATCATTATTAATGAGACTCATTTACAGGGATCCTGGCATTATCCAGTAAGTATTCAGCCAGTTGCTTTTTAAGTTTCATGTACTCTACATCAGAGAGACCAATTGTGTTTAACGCACCATCCCGGAGCCAGCATGGCTTGGTGATTTTACAACACCAAACGAGGCTTCCGAAGCAGGTATCTCCTCCAAACTCCAGCATAGTTCCCTTCGCAAAGTCAAACTTCGTCTTGGTAAATTCTTCTGCTGTATAACCTAATTTTCGGAATTTTTCGTGCACAGGGCAGGGTTTAACAGGAAGGCAACAAAAAGCCAGAGCTCTAAAGTCACCGTCACTGCAAACGTGCTTAGGAACATTATACCAGCCAATGGATNNTTATTACCTATCAGGAAGAGCCTTGTAGCATCCCTGTAATTACTGATCGCATCAAGGTCAGCCCCAAAATCATCTAGGCTGGCATCAGAGTGTATTATGTCAGCACCTGACTGATCTATGAGCCTTGTGAGCTCGATGTCATTAACAACATTTGACCTCACTTTTACTGAAAGTACAACTCCAGTCTCTTTTATCGCCTTGATCCAAGTAGAAAGTCGTGGAAAATCATGAAGTAGAGCTTCCCCGATTCCGATCTCTAGCATTTCTGGTTGCCTGCAATGGGCATTTAACTCAAGGATTGCTCCCTCTTCTTTTATGAGTTTTGCAGCTTCGATAAGGGGTTCGAGTTTAGTACTTCTGACATTTACCGCGACTGCATTTTCGGACATGATTGCCCGAATTTCCTTTTTTATAAGTGCCATGGGTTCATCGGAGATGAACTCTTTTCTACCCATAGCTACTAGATCTGATGCAATAGTAATTGAAGCTTTATCCAGATTGAAAGCTCCAAGAACTACCAGACCTGCATTACTTGCATACTTATTAGCAAAACTGCTATCTACAATCCCTGCCATTGAAGCTAGTGCGATAGGATTTTTAAAACGAGCATAGTCAATATGCAAATCGAACAGACAATCACTCATGTTTTACCTCTTAAAAATAAGCCTGGAAACTGACAAAAAATAATATTCATTGTCAGATATCAAAAAGTAATGATAATTTTCTTTCGACAATCCTTGAAAAATGGAAAAATCCATCTATAACTTACGGACAATAATACATATATATTAATATTTTGATGCATTCAAATTCATAAATTTATATCAAGTACAAGGAACTTATGTAACTTTATAAGTTGACCTGGTAATAGAATCAAAATATCACAACATTATTGTAAAAATATCCTGCTTATCAACTTTGGAAATGCATGTTCCCAAAAAGATATATATACCTAAAAATATCAATGCCAATTGATAATTAACATGCGAGAGAGGTTGGACGGCTGACGGGCCTTCTGGTCTGAGGAAAGTCTCCCCACCACTCCGGGCACACGAACATCTGTAAAGGATGTCGGGCGAGAGCCTAGGCTCTGGCACAGAAACGAGAACCATGCCCTGAAAATGCGATGATACATACGTTGAGGTCTCAGGGAAAGTGGATGAAACGGCGAATCCTCGTGGGTGCAAGTTGAAAATCGGGACTAAAGAGCAGTCCGGAATCTCCCGGTTATATTTGGAAACGCATAGCTGAATGCCGTCACTGCAAGAGTCCTCAAGGACCTTTTCCTACACTGATGGGTGGCAGGAAATTTTTGCAGGAACAGAAGGGAGCTTACAGACCTCACTCGCATAAAATTATTTACTTCTGTTTTTCCTTTGAATTATCCNNGCTTTAACTATAAATTCAAAGTCAAATTTTTGATGTACTGCTTATAATTAGATTCTTCGGATTGTGAAATATATCTACTTTACAACTTATTGATATTCATGATTTCAAAGAAAATTGTGTACACTGCATAATTTATAGAGGATTTCGATAAACTCATTAATTAAGTCATGTGCTTATAAATTGCATGTAAATGGCTAGTGAAAATCAGAGGTTGATCGNNTTTAGTTTTAGGGATTTTATTTTGGAGGCATGTTCAGCCAGAAAAAATTAAGCAATAACCACTGGACATAACCTTTATAGTTTCTATTGATCACTACTTCATCCAGATATTTTTCAAGAATTTCCCTGTTGCTAACAGCCAATTTGAAAGAGATTTCTGGAAAACGATGCATTACCTTCTCCAACTTAAGAGAACTGGCAAGGTAGTTCCCAAACTCCTGCCTACATCTTGATTCGTATTTTTGGATGTAATTTAACTTTCTGCCATACATCATAACGTCTGCAATGGTCTCCGCAGCAAGTTGTCCGGATCTAATAGCATAAGCCATGCCTTCTCCTGAAAAAGCTTCTACAAACCCCGCAGCATCCCCGCTAAGAAGAAGTCTTGAATTTATTGTTTTTCTTGCTATTCCACCTACCGGGATAATATGGGAACGAATAGGAAAATTGCCAGTAAAACTATTTTCCTCCATAAAATCCAGCATTACTCTCTTCGGATTTTTAAAATATTGAGCTATTCCCATGACTCCTACAGAATAGTATCCTGCATGAGGAAAAATCCAGCCATATCCTCCCTGGACAATCCCGAAATGAATATCTAGAGTGCCTGGACACTGACTCTGTATTGCTTCATCCTCATCAGTTATTTCTGACACAAGACCAAGACAGTATTCTGTTCTTTTATCTTTTGATCTAACTTTGTATTTAAGAGATCCATCTGAGCCTTCTGCAATCAGAACAAATTTCCCAAGATAGGTGTTGGCCGTGGTCCTTACCTCAACGAAATCTTTTCCCTCAATACAATCTAGAACCTTTTCTCCGGTATGAACCTCAATTCCAGTTTCTTTAGCTTTTTCGAGCAGAAAATAGTCAAAAACCGTTCTGGAAATTAATAAAGCTAAGTTGCCTTCCTTCTCTGCCTCTACAAAACCGTCCATAAAATGAATCTTTACCTTTGAAATATATCTCTCAACCACATACTCAGGAAGACTGAAATCTAGGCAAGATAAACCATATGAAGAAAGAGCACCCCCACAAGATTTGTACCTCGGAAAATGTTCTTTCTCAAGCAGAAGGGTGGAAAGCCCCTGTTTTCCAGCTGTCCTTCCGGCAGATGCTCCTGATGGTCCTCCTCCTACTATAATAAGATCATACATGTTGAAACACCTACTTAATTACATGAGTTTAAAGTTTAGAAGACACCAATGGAGAGAATCTTTATAATTAAGCCTGAAATCTACAACCTCGAAGTACTTATCAGCCATTTTTTCATTGGAAGTAAAGATTTTAAATGTTCTGTCAGAAAAACGATGAATTATCTTGGAAAACATCAGCGAGTACTTAAGGTGAGTCCCGAACTCTATCTTGCAGAGAGACTTATATATGTCTAGATCTTTGAGATTTTCACAACACAGGCAAATTCCTGCGATCACTTCAGACGCAAATTGCCTTGGTATAATGGGATCGGTTAATCCTTCACCTGAAAAAGTATCTACAAATCTGGCAGCTTCCCTAACTAGGAGAACTCTAGAGCCAGTAACTCTTCTTTTAATTCCACCTCTTAGGATCCTATGGCCATGAATTCCATACTTGCCGAAAAAACCAGTTTTCCTTAGGAAGTCAAGCATGGATTTTGTAGGATATGGAAAATACTTGGCAACCCCGCCAGTTCCAACAGAATAATAGTTTTTGTGGGGAAAAATCCGGCCATAGCCACCTCCCGCTATCCCAAAATACAGTTCTAAATTATTACCCAGACGCTCTTTAATTTCGTTTTCTTTAGCAGGTACTTCTGTAACTACACGCATCCCATATTCCCACTGATATCTGCAGGTCTCACGCATTTTTTGACTACCCCCTGGGCTTCTTCGACAACGACCACAAATTTTGCATGGTATACTGTTTTTTTAGTCTTCACTTCGATATAGGTGGGCATTTCCTCGCAGCAAAGAACTTTTTCCTTTGTATGGACTTCAATTCCAGTTTCTTTTGCCTTTTCAAGAAAAAAAGTATCAAATTCGTTACTGGAAATAAGAACAAATAATCGATGCTTTTCTTTATCTTTGATAAACTGTTCCTTGAAAAATAACTTTGCTCCTGTTATTTCCCGCTCAATGATTTTGAGAGGGAGGTCGAAGTCGAGATCAGAAATCGAATGTTCTGAAAGCCCTCCATCACAGGGCTTGTATCTAGGAAATTCGTCTTTCTCAAGCAATAGTGTATTCAGGCCAAGCTTTCCTGCCCTTCTCTCAGCCGAGGCTCCGGAAGGGCCATCATCTATGATAATCAAATCATACATTAACGTAGCACCCTAAAAGTATACACAAGTTTAGAAATTTTTAATTCTTTTCTGAATTTTGGATCTATTGCAGTCAATTGCCAATAGAAGTAATGATAAATTGATAGCGATCTCATAAGGTATTAAAAAGGATCCAAGTTTATCTTAATTTTACATATATCTAAAAGGAGCTAATTTAAAGTGTTGGTATTAGTTCAAAATTGAGATAAAATAAGGAATATGGGAAAATGACATAATGAAAAAGCATCAAAAGGCCAAATAAAAATTAAGAGATTAATAAGTATAAGAGAGATCTGAGACAAAAAATTCTAAAATATATCTACTTAGGCCCACCTGNNCTTAGTTCTTAAAAGTTTCAAAAACATTTAGAACCTTCTGATAATTCACTTCTGTCCCGAAGCAGCCGTCCCTTTCCATAGAAATACCGTAGCTTACGATTTTTCTACCTTTGAGAGCACGCATAACTTTATTGATTTCATAATCACAGGCAATTAGAAGGACACCATCAGCAGCTTCCATTTTAAGAATATTTTTGATGTATGAAGAACCTGTAAGAATAAATAATTTATATCCATATTTCTCGGAGTCTTTCTTCAAATTGGTATAAACACATTTTCCACAGTAGTTACACTGGATTCCTGTCTGTGTGGTGTGGGCTATGCAGTCGAGGTTCCGCATACAATGGGGAGCCAGGAGAACTCTTTTTTTGGTTTTTGAAAAAGCAGATTTATATGCCCTATTTTTCAAAGATGCCATCCATTTGTCCAGAATGCGCGTATCTGAAAACTTAAGGAAAAGTTGCCTGAGAGGCAAATAAAAAAAATCGAGTATATTTGCAAAAAAACCTGCTAAATAAACGCTTCTTTTAAGACTCTGTTTGCTGACGACCAGAGCAATGATCGAGAGAATAAAGGATATTATTATACAAAAGAAAAGTACCTTACCAATAGTGCTATACATTGCACATCTCCATTTTTTGAATAATCTCTTCAACATTAGCTTCAGTATTGAAGCATCCATCTTTGCGAAGAAGAACACCCTGAACAGAAACAAAAGATACAGCTTGCATGTTTTCAGCAAGCTCGTTATAGCAGGCAACCCCCAGACAAGCTTCAGGTGCACACTCCTTAAAAATTTTTTTGACGAAACTTCCTCCTGGAACTACAAAAACCTGAAAGTTACATCTATCAGCGGCATCGCAAAGTTTTGAAATATCACATAATCCACAACGCTTGCACTCATATCCAAAGACGGGATTACACCTGGCCTTGCAGCTGGGATGCCGCAAACACTGTGGAAGAAGCAATATCCTCGTACCTTTTGTATGCAGAAAATCATCAAACATAACAGCATTTCGGATATCAATGAGTATATCATCAACAAGTGTATCCCTGATCCGGAAAACTTTACAGAGCCATTTTGCAGGAGAATAGAAAAGATAAAGTGTGAACAGCACGAATCCCGGGAAAATGATTTTGTGGTTTTTAAAAGAGTAAGCTCCTAAGAGCAGAGCAATTCCTATACCTGTAAGAGCAAAGAATATGAAATATATGAATATTTTCCCAAGAAATTCGTAAGGAATCTCCATATTCAAGGGGACGAAAGTATCGCTATTTAAGCTTTACTATATAACCTTAGTTTGATAATATGATATTAATTTGAGATAAAATACCATATTTTAGTCAAAATTTATGTGATATCATTCAAAAATTAATTAGCTAGACTGAATTTCTTCATTCCTCCAAAATATGAAAATCTCCTTTCAACATAAAAATCAACCTGGCAAATTATGGATATAAATCAAATTGCTTATAGTCACCTCACTATAAAAATTAGAGGCCACTTTGGTCCACTCACTAAATTCATCTAAATTCAAAAGTCCTGTATTATTTTCAGACTTACTCGATTTAATTTTTATGAGGTAAACTTTGATTTCGGCTTCCTCTACGATTCTTGAATATAGTGTGTTATTGGACAAGATGTCAAACTTCCGATGAATAGATAAAACCTATTACGTGATTATAGATTCCTATAAAAATATCTTTTTCCCAGCTCAGGATAAAGCTTAAAATGTCTGTAGGAACTCCCTCCTTTCAAGTATTGAATTGCATCTGATCGAGAGTTGCTTGATGGAATTCCACGAATAAGTTAACGTGATCTTTTTACATTTCTATAACATGAATTTTTTAGCCTGCCTCAGCGCAAATAGTGATAAAGATCTAAATGCAATCTTTTTTAATTTACTCATTTTAGAGAATTTCGATAAACATCTACACTATATCTCTAATTCGGCACCCACACTATGTGATAGGTAATCTGACCATAGCACTGGCTAAAGCTGTTTAATTCTAATGAGTATCATATCCCAGTAAGAGGTGGATGCCACCACCTTTGATCATGGGAGCAAAAATAAACTCATTTTCAAAGAAGTTATGTTTTAGAGGGTTAAAAGAGAACAAAAAAGTGAGATTTCACATTATCTGTATCTACAGGGTAAAATAGTCTTGACCTTCCCACCAGAAGCATAAAAAATAAGCCAAAACTATTCACTAAAAGTAAGGGCTGGAGATCCAGCCTTCGTATTCTTTCGTTTAATCCAGTTTCAGACCTAAAGCCTGTGCAACCAACTCAATGACATCTTCAACATCGATGTCAGCTTTCATAGAGTCACGGCCATCCATCAAGTTTCTCTTACAAAATGGACATGCACTTGACAGGATATCTGCTTTGGTTTCGAGAGCATCCTTAACTCTGGACTGTGCAACACCATCTGCAAGATCAGGGATACCAGCCTTTACCCCACCTCCGGCTCCACAACAACGCTGGAATTCTTTGATCCGTTCCATTTCAACGAAATTGACACCCGGAATGTGAGTAAGTACATATCTAGGCGCATCATATACGCCTACATGGCGGCCCAGGTGACAGGGATCATGGTAAGTAATTGTCTTATCAATAGACTTTTCCCATTTAATTTTTCCCTGCTTTATCTGGTCTGCAAGGAACTCAGTGATATGAATAACCTCAAAAGGCAGTTTTTTGCCAAGAAGTCTTGGCCAGTCTACTTTTGCAGCACGGAAACAGCCTGAACATGCGAAGAGGACTTTTTTGGCACCCTTTTTCATGATGGCTTCTACATTGTGTTTTGCAACTTGAAGGGGCATCATATCGTTGACATGTGCTTGGCCTGTCCTGATTAGAGCAGAACCACAGCACCATTCATCTTCCCCAAGCATAGCAAACTTAATGCCTAACTTATTAAGCACACGCGAGGTAGCAAAGGCCAGAGTGAGCTGCTTGTACCCTGCAGTACAGCCAGTGAAATAGACAATGTCTGATTTGTCTTCAATTTTCACATCATCAGGAACCCAGGCAAGTCTGTCTTTCTGGTCCTTCAGATAAGGATTATGGTACTGCCCAATAAGCTTCGGGAACATGTTCTGCTTCCCGTAAGGGCCGATGCCTTTCTTGACAAGGTTTGCCCTCAGGGCTTCCCAAAGTTCTACGGTGTTGATGCCTGATTCACAGACAGTACCACATATACCGCAGGTTGTGCAGCTGTGAACATCATCTTTAAACTCCTCAAGTTCTGATTGAGGGATTTCCTGTGGACCAAAGAGCTTTGCTCTGATTCCATAGGATTTATTCATATACTGCCTCCAGCGTAGGATCTTGTCTCTGGGAGCTAAGCCCGGTTTCCCATCGGTGGCAGCATAAGTTGGACACCATTTAACACATTCACCACAGCGTGTGCAGGAGTCAAGCTCCATAAGTTGAACTGCGGTAAGATTCTTTGTATCAATTGAAGGGGTACGTTTTGCCATTATTTTATTCGCCTCCTTTGTTTGCAAGAATTGCAAGTGGTGTAGCGATTACATGAATGTATTTACTATATGGAACGTATGCAATGCAGAAGAGCAGGGAAATCACGGAGTGGAACAGAGCTGCAGGCGGAGCTGATGCTGGATTAAGTCCAAAGCCCCANNCCAATCATACATTATGGAAACTTGCCTGACTTCTGTAACAAAAAGTCTTCTCACTATTGCAATGAGGACTCCTATAAGCAGGATGTATCCGAAAACGTAGTTTGGGAAAGATAGGATATCTCTAAATTCAGCAGGTGTGAACGGCAGCACGATTCCTAACTTTTCGGTCATTTCGACTGTAAACATCATCCCTGACATGGCAAAGAGGCTAATCCAGCCTGCGAAAATACAGAAATGCATGAACCAACGAAAAGGACTCCTTTTAAGAATTCTTCTCTGGAAGAGAATATCAAAAATTAGAACCTCTAAGATAGGCTTTCCATGTCCGTGACGAGTAATCTCAGTGACCTGTCTCCACCAAGTTTTTAAGAACCTGATAGCACTCCCCTTCTGCCCGACCTGAGGTTCAAGGGCATAACCTGTTACTCCGGACCCCCATTTTTGGAGGTTACTTATCATACCATATAAGAAAATCACAATAGCTAATGTGCTGAATATCATTATCTGAACAAACGTCATCCTAATTGTTTCTGAGAGCCCAGAATAGTATGCCATTTCACTGCTAATAGTCTATTCCTCCTATATATAGGTCAAAAACTAAGAACTAATGTTACTCCTAAAATTGTCATGTTATAAAATGTAAATAACAGTAAATACAGAGTGATAACCGTAGCAACTGTCTGCATAAGGTTTACATAGTCTGTTAGACTTTGTATTTATTATATTTAAACGTTATCTTTAATTTACAATACATCGAAAAGCTCGCAAGAGCCGCGAAAATGATTTGCTTGGAACTAATCGAACAGAAAGAAAAAAAAGGAAAATAAATAAGGATAATAATTAGATTATAATATCAAAATATATATAAGTATAGAATTTTTATTGGAGGAACATCAAAAATTAGTTTATAAATAATTTGGATAAACTCTGTGCATTTAAGCATTAGAGAGTTTAAATCTCTTAATATAAATTATCATGAGAGACACTCTACAAATTCAGTGTCATGCTTTCTGAAATGGGTCGCATCGAAGAAGCAAAACAAAGGTACGAAAAAGCGCTTGAAATTTATACTGAATCCTTCAATAACGGACCATAGGCAAAAAATCAAATTTGATAATTAAACTCATTACACTTGTCATCGGTTAACGAATTTTAT
>PMJC01000438.1:284-4885 GCA_003157235.1 Methanosarcina sp. | reverse complement strand
GAAGACGCAAATACTCCTTTGAGTCTGGAGAGACCAACAATCTAAATCTTTCTAGAACTAATCTCCAACATTCTGATTTATTGAAGGCTGACTTTTCTGGTGCTAATCTTTCTGAAGCTAACCTTTTTGGTGCTAACCTTTCTGAGGCTATCCTTTATAGAGCTAACCTTTATAGAGCTGACCTTTCTAATGCTATTCTTATTAAGACTGACCTTTCTGGTGCTAACTTTTCTGAGGCTAACCTTTCTGNNCTAACCTTCAAGGAGCTGACCTTAAGGGAACTCACCATTTATTAATTGATTAGCTTTCTAAAGTGAAAACACTTTATAATGCAAAATTGGACGAAGAGCTTCTCTTACCATTAAAGAAGAAGTATCCGTCTCTTTTTGAAGGACCGAAATGAATTCTTTTTATGACCAGATAATTATGGATAAATCCAGCTCTTGCAAATTGATCAATGTTTGAAAGTAAAACTTTTTATTATTTTCTGGTTTCCAGATTTTTGGCAGGCTACCGAAAATTCTGTAAAATCTGATGACTCTGTATTTTGTTTCATTCATCACAAAAAAGGTGCAAAGTCAATGGTTAATATCTTCTCACTAAGAAAAGATTACCTTTTCGATCATATCCATATTAATCTGTTAAATTTAATGTCAAAAATTTGATTAGAATTTGAAAAAATAACCATCTTTGGCCCGAGAATTATCTGTAAAATAGAATTATAAAAAATTGATCAAAAAATTATTGTTCAGAATATTACTTTGCTATTTATCTCAGATTGAAGATTTCCTTTCAATGTAAAAATCAAATTGCCGAATCAGTAGTGTATGAAATTCTGGAAAATTTCGATAAACTTATATGTATTATAAATATTGGATAATTAAAATCTCTTAAAAATAATTTTTACTCATGAAAACGTTTACTTATTTTATTCCTAACGAAAAATACAACTTATTTCAGTCAATTAGAGACAAACTTTTTGAACTTGATTCATTAATTTATTGGAAATTTTTCCGTATCATTTTTGAGTCGATATATTTTAACAAAACAGTGTCCTGAAGTAGATCTGAATCTGAATTAATAATTATGTTAAAAGTGCTAGTTTTACAGCTGTAGAATTGCCTTTCAGACTTTGCACTTAAAAAACAGTGTGTTGATTAAATTTCGTTCAGGAAATTTCTTGGCTTTCCTTAGTACATACCAGAAAGTACCAAGTCTGGTTAATCATAAAGAAATTATTGCGAACGGCAAAGGAAATAAAATATAAAGACAGTTGCAAAGCCAATTTTATTGTCTTGAGTTGAAAATAAAAAAGGTAATTATTCAGNNAGAAAATGAAGAAAAAACAAAAAGAGTCAGGTACTGAACATAGACAAAAAAAGGTTGTAAGTCAAACTTTGAATATAAATTTCACAGCATTGTTCAAAGAGTGAATCTGAAAATGTTGTGTACAGATTTTTGTTAGCTCCTCTATCATTTGATGCCATTAAAAATAAAAGAAGTATTTTGAGGATAGATTAAGCTATCTCTAAAATCAAAGAATAATCTACCCTAAAAAAACGGGTCAAATAAAGAAATTCGCGAGAAAAATTTAAAGAGGATTCCTGCAAAGAAAAAAAATTAGAGGTAGATTGGAATACTCTATATTTTGCCCTTGATCTTTTTTTGCCTCATTTCCACTAAAAATTGCTTAGGATGATATCTCTTTATGGATGTTGATACTATTCACAACAAGTTTGATTATTTCTGCTTTCTGATATTTTTTGATGGCTAGAATCTTCATGATTGTGTAAAATCCGTCATGATTTTTATTTTGGTGACCAAAGTAACTCTTTTTTCTACTTTGGATTCTACTGTCACAGGTAATATATTTGTTGTTCCACTCGTTACATATTCATAAACTTACTTTTTTGATCCCCAAAAATCATAAGAATGATCATTATCTTATCTTTAAGTAGTTGCTCTGGTTTCTTCACAAAGCTACCTGAAAATAATTACCAATCAATTTTTATTTCAACTGGTTTTTCTTCAGCACAACGCCTAAAGGTAACTTCAAGCACTCCATTTTTATAGTTAGCTTTTGCACTCTTTGGGTCCACACGTACTGGAAGCTCAATATCTTCTGAATATTTGAAAGGTCTGATGATCTTTATCTCNNTCTTCTCTTCATTTTGAGAATATTCTGGAATATTTCCGAACTTCTGGAATTCAAGATCTTCCCCTGGGCGATGAATAATGGAAAATCCGTATACGAATGGAATAGACTCTCCCATTTCTTCCAGGAGGGTTTCGATTATTTCTTCCAAGTTGTCAAAAAGTTCAGATCCAAAATCTTCAATGAAATCTTTTCTTTTTCTTATGCCCACCATTATTACCTCTGCTTTTTCTCGCGCTCCCAAAAGATTACTCAATATCAATTGAGGATCGAGAACTGGATTCTAGCCTCTTAAAAATTACTTCCAGCACGCCGTTTTTATATGTGGCTTTTGCACTCAGGGGGTCAACCTTTACGGGCAGTTCCACAAGTTCGGAATATTTTGGATTCCCATCTATTGTTTTGATGTCAAGTATTAAATCAGTTGCGTTTAATATAATATTTTCTGTCTCAATGCCCGGTATTTCAGCGATCACATGCAATGTATCTTCGGTTTCCAGGATATCAATGAGGGGTTTTCTTATGTCAAGATAACGTTTGTCCCCTATTTCGATTTGTTCAAATGTAGGAATATTTCCGAATTCTCTGACTTTGGGACCTTCTTCTCGTCTATGGGTTACAGAAAAGCCGTAGACAAAAGAATTCGGGGCAAAATTTTCTATGTTTATACCAATTACTCTGTTGAGGCAATCAAAAATTTCGTCCATACCCTGAAGAGCATCGATTCCAAAAATTTTATCGAAAAAGATTCTTCTTTTTTTCTCATCTCTGTCCATCTTCATCACTTCGTTATTAAATTATCGATTTTTAATTCATTGCAATTCAGAATCGATGAAGCAACAAATATCTTTGAGTACTTTCAGTAGTTCCTTTAACTTCCAAAAACTGAAAAGGCTGAGAATTACCGTGCTTTCTAGCAAAAAGTTTAATCAGCCTGAAGTAGATTTAGAGTATTTTTATGTTCAATTTATTTTTCTTGCTCTTCAGCATCGAAATCTTCTTCTTCGGGATCAGTTGAATATTTAGCAAAAAGTTCAGTACTTTGGTCATAGATCTTAAGAGATTCCTTGGATATTGTAGGCTTTACACGGCGTATTGCCCGCTGAAAATGTTTTTTCGAAATTTTGACTTCTCTTGCCTTTTCCTCAATATCTTTCCGTGCAATACCAGGAGTAACTATCGCTCTGAGAGCTAACATTGCAGCTTCTCTGCAGATGCTTCCAATATCAGCACCTACATATCCTTCGGTGAGATCAGCAAGCTCAGAAAGTTTCACATCCTCAGTAAGGGGTTTTCCCCGTGTATGGATTTCAAATATTTTTTCTCTGCTCACTTTTTCAGGAGGCTTAATATAAATGAGTCGATCAAAACGGCCAGGCCTGAGAAGGGCGGGATCTACCATATCCGGCCGATTTGTAGCCGCGACTATGATTACATCCTTGAGCTCCTCTACCCCATCTAACTCAGTGAGTATCTGGCTAACAACTCTTTCAGATACATGCGTATCAGATACCGAACTTCTTTGGGGAGCAATTGAATCGATCTCGTCAAAGAAAATTACAGTTGGAGCAGCTTGTTTTGCTTTCCGGAAAGTTTCCCTTATTGCACGTTCAGATTCACCTACGTACTTGCTGAGAAGTTCTGGACCTTTAATACTGATAAAATTTGCCTCACTTTCGCTGGCCACAGCTTTTGCCAGCAGAGTTTTACCCGTACCAGGTGGTCCGAAAAGTAATACACCTCTTGGGGGTTTTATACTAACAGTTTTGAATATTTGTGGGTACTTCAAGGGCCATTCTACAGCCTCAATAAGTTCTTGCTTTGCCTTTTCAAGTCCACCTATATCATCCCACCCCACATGTGGAACCTCAACATAAACCTCCCTCATGGCTGAAGGCTCGATGTTCTTCAGAGCTTCTCTAAAGTCCTCCTTTGTAACCTCAAGGTTATCAAGGATCTCCTGTGGGATTTCGTCTTCCATATCAATTTTAGGAGTAATCCTTCTTAGAGCATGCATTGCTGCTTCCTTACAGAGGGATGATAAATCAGCTCCCACAAACCCGTGAGTTACATCGGCAATTTCACCAAGGCTTACATCTTGTTCGATTGGCATGCCTCTGGTGTGAATGAGAAGAATCTGCTTCCTGCCATTTCTATCAGGAATTCCGATCTCTATCTCCCGATCAAACCTTCCGCCACGGCGAAGAGCTTCATCTATTGAATTGGGCCGGTTTGTAGCAGCGATTACAACTACTTGACCCCGGGTCTTTAGCCCATCCATCAATGAAAGCAGCTGTGCGACGACCCTGCGTTCCATTTCTCCGGTGACTTCGCTTCTTTTAGGGGCTATAGAGTCAATCTCATCTATGAAGATGATAGAAGGTGCATCCTTTTCAGCTTCTTCAAAAATTTCACGGAGCTTATGCTCGCTTTCTCCGTAATACTT
>PMJC01000438.1:0-178 GCA_003157235.1 Methanosarcina sp. | reverse complement strand
AATTTCAGTGTCCTTGGTGACAACCACAGGACCTGCAGGTTTTGTCGATGCCACAACGAAAGTGAGGGGGTTATTTACAGTTTCCACCCTTATCTGCTGACCTTTGTTCAGAGGCCTTCCCTCAATAATTCTGAGGATATAGTGGGCACCTCCAACAAGCCTTACAGGCTGGGAAGGA
>PMJC01000227.1 GCA_003157235.1 Methanosarcina sp. | reverse complement strand
TAAATGTACACAAAAATTCAATCTATTTTCTCGATATGACAGTAGCTTAATAATTAATCTAACTCTCAATGAGTAATAATGAAAATTGAAAGTAAAATGGAACATTTTATGGTGCAAAATGAGAAGAGCAATAAAAGAACATCCTCTAGGAATAATGGATATATTAAGGAACAAGAAAACTAGATCAAAAAGAGTTACAATGGATTGAGTTCACCTAGTAACTTAAAAAATATTTAAAAAGGAATATATTCTCATTCGAAGATCTATGAGAATCCTGAAAATAGGTAAGTGAAATTGGGACAAAAGGATGTAATTTTCATAATTTATTCGCTCGAAAGATTTAAGCGAGCGAATCGGACTTTTTGATAGCGAAGCTAAGTTCGGCTGGCGATGCATTTACATGCAAGGTGAACATACAATGTATAGAATTCCAACAAAAAGAAAGATATGCTAAAAATCACATCAGAAAATTGTAGAGGATTAGGAATGATTGTGTGGAAAGAAAAGAAAGTGGTTCTGCATACAACTATGGGCGACATAACAATTGAGTTTTCTGAAGACATGCCAATAACAGTAGGAAACTTTGCAAAACTCGTGGACAAAGGATTCTATGATGGAATTATTTTCCATAGGATCATCGATAAATTTATGATTCAAAGCGGGGATCCCATAGGAACGGGTATGGGAGGTCCAGGATATGAAATCCCAGACGAATTCACAAAGCATAACCATAACTATAGGGGAACTATCGCAATGGCAAATGCAGGCCCAAATACGGGAGGCAGTCAGTTCTTTATCAACCTTGTGGACAATAACTATCTCGATAAAATGCATCCTGTTTTCGGGAAGGTAATAGTCGGCATGGAAGTTGTGGATGCTATTGGAAAGGTGAAAACTGACCGTCAAGATAGCCCTAAAACTGAAGTTAAAATTATAAAGGCTGAACTGGTATAAAGTTTCTTATTTTGAGTTATTTTAAAGTATTTCGATAAATCCTTGATTTTCACGAATTATGATATTATTATTTATAATCATATGAAGAAATTTAGGGGATTATTAAGATTTTTTTTAATATTAGTTTAGTGCATTGGATATTTTCAACATTTTTTGCCACAATCAATATTTATTCATTCTGCAAAATTTGTTTTATTAAAAGAACATTGTCATACAAAAAAGTGGCTTATCTTATTTTGGATATGAAGAAACAACTGTTATAGGATAAATATAATGTTATATTCAATTTATAATGGAAATATCAGAGAACTACTGTTATACTTGATATTTCATGCACTATCAAAGCACTAATATATTGTATTAAAATGTAAAATATACTCAGCATATTTATACTGATAGCTTCACTTATCTAATAAGATAGGAACTTTATTTCCAGAGGTGTCTGACATATGGACTTCGATGCAATTGATGATTTTGTACATAAAATAATTGGAATAATTGGATCGGATAAAAGAAACCTCCGCTGTGCCGTTGCTTTTGCTATTGAACATGCAGAAAAGATGTCCTTTCCACCTGAACTCTTGTTTGAGATTTCTAATGCTTGTCAAAAGCAGAAAATGTTTATGGCAGAATACGTTTTTGCAAAAGCTTGCTTTTCAAAGGCTTGCGGGAGGATCCGTGAAGAAGCTTGTGTTGTAATGGGCACCGCAGCACATGTTATGGGTTTTTCCCTTGAAACTGAAACAAGCTATATCGAAATTCTAAAAGAAACCCCTGATAATGCAGATGTCAGATGTGCATATGCAGAACTTTTGTTTGAACTCAAAAAGATCCAGGAAGCTGAAAAGGAATATAAAACGATACTTAAAACCTTTTCAACACATTTAAAAGCAAATACCGGATATGCTTATCTCTTAGCCGAATATGGCTACACGAGAGAAGCAGAAGAATACTACTCCAGAGCACTTGATGTTGATCCTAATTATGTACTTGCCAGAGGTGGGTATGCAAACCTGCTTTTTAAAATTGGAAAAATCAGAGATGCCGAAAAAGAATATAAACTTGCAATGAAACTAGACCCTGAAGACCCAAGCCTACATCACAATTGTGGTGCTTTACTCTATTTCCTAGGACGTTATTCAGAAGCCGAAGTTGAGTACAGAAAAGCTCTTGACCTGAACCCGAGGCAAAGACGAACTCTCTTCAATTACGGAAACCTTCTCGCAAGAGAAGGCAGATTTTCGGAAGCACAGGCACATTATTTGGAAGCCCTTACCCTTGATCAAAATGATGCAAAAATTCATTCCAATTATGCGAACCTTTTGGCCCGCTTTGGAAGAAGGCACGAAGCTGAAATAGAATATAATAAAGCTCTCAGTTTGGATCCTGAAAGTGCAGAAGGGCATTATAGCTATGGAAACCTACTTTTGGAGATGGCGCGCTTATCAGAAGCTGAAATTGAGTACAGAAAAGCTCTTGACCTGAACCCGTATTATCCTCCTATTCACTATAGTTATGGTCTTCTTATGAGAAGAATGGGGCGCTTTGAAGAAGCCAAAAAACAGTACATAAAAGCCATGCAACTTGACCCTGATATAGGGAGTAAAATGATAGAAACTTGGATTATTCTTGATTGACTTAAAGAGAATTTCGATAAACGCCTAAATTTCATCCTATGTTTANNAAATGGTATATAAATGACTCGTGAAAATCAGAAGTTTATCAAAATCCACTAAAAATTTGGTTTTTTTTGAAAAATCCCAATATTCCACATATTGCTAAAAATCTCGCCTCCACTTTTATTTTATCCATTTACCCAATACATTCAATCACTGTTCGAACTCTTAATTTTCGTTTCAGTCATCCTTCAATGAGAAGTACAAATATATCAAATCTGAACTTTTTCTCACCTATTAACCTTATGTCCTCATTTTACAACATATAAAAATTTTTGCCAATATACCTCACTTTTTCCCCCACAGAAAAGATCTCAGCCCATACAAAGATATGATATTAACATTTTTAGACCCGCCACTCCACAGATGTACATCTGTGTAGAAATTATTTACCTATTTGCACACTATCATTCATTCAAAGTTATATTAATTTTTAAGTTACTGTCATATTGAGAAAATAAATGGCATTCTTGTATACATTAGCAGAAACTAGAATTTATATTAAACTAACGAATTTATTACAATTCCAAAAACATAAATTGTTTTGAAAGCGAATATCCATATATAAGGTATTTACGTTATAGTCAACTGAAGTAAAAAGTACAGAATAAGCTTCCTCTTCCTTTTTAGTGTGTTCCATGTGTTTCTTCTTTCAATACCATCTGGAGTCATCAAAATTTATCATTAATTCAGCTCGCAATTGACTGCAATCAATCAAAGAAACCAGAAAATAATAAAAAGTCTCACTTTTTACCAAAACTTATTCTCCTAAATAATAAATAGTTAATTAATCTTTAAAGTCTTGATCTTTAGCATCATCTTCAGAAAAGACATCATCGGGATCTTTTTCCGCCACCCTCCCTATATTACAAATTTTAACAATGTTAAGGTGGATTTAATAGTTTTTGAAGGTTCCTATTTTTACTTTAGGTGAAATGTTTTCAGATTCTTTTTTCCGATAACACCAAAAACATTCGGTACACTCTGATTTTGAAAGCTATCGAAAATTCTGTAAATTCTAAATGGCTCCGTACTCTTTGTCTCCACAACAGAAAAACAGGATTTATTTTTTCATCGATACATAGGTTTTGTGCTAAAATTTCTGAATTTCTGAAGTTCAATCCAGAATAAGGAAAACATTGATGATTTATTACTCATGGAGCTTATGGGCCTCATAGAGCATATGGATCTCATGGAACACTTGGAATTAATTAAACTAAATCAGAAATAGAAATTTTCAGAAAAAAATGGGATAGTACTTTTAAATAAAATTAAAAATATGAATCAACTGAATCAGAAAGTTAATTTTTTGGTGCCACACTCTCACTTAACAAATTTCGAACAAAGTTCTCTATCTTTTTACTTTCAGTAGAATAACTTCTTGAGATGTTTTTCCATACTGTTTACATTTTTATCATACTGTTTACATTTTTATATATGAATATCAGTGGAACAGCAATCTTTAATCCCAAGAAGTTGCTGTTATGGTTAGTGGGATTAGGATTATGCACATTTGAAACTAATTAGTTGACATTATTGCTATATCGAGTATGTGCAAACACATATATTATATCATTCTCAGCTAACATATCATGATCCATAAATGCACCATGGCATATGATCCTAAAATAAAATGTTTTAGTGTAGTTATATGTCTGTAAGTGAGCATTTGTCATGGAACTCTCCAGATCGTCTCCCAGGCTACAGATATCTCTTTTCTGCAGCTTATAAGATATACTTTTTTGAGACATAATTGATAACTATAAGGCTTCAATCATCCACCGTTGTTGTCATGGTTAAAAAATAAAATTAAGAAATATAGGTGGAAGCTCACCTTGATCTATCCAGGGTTTTGTTTCCAATATTTCTCTGCATTTCTATCAATACGATCCTTCAGTTACATATGAAGACCCTTCAGCTGCCTCAGGCGATCAGTATGTTGATACAACGGGTTGTTTTCAACTATGGGCTGTTCTACTAATAAGGGTTGTGCTTCTATTTTCGGATAGTACACATCGTTGTATTAATGGTCATGATGGTGATGAGGACGGTGGTCTTGCCAATTATGGAAGTGATGTTCGCCTTGATTGTGTATCCGCCTTGCAGTTCATGTTTTTCATATGCAGCGCTTACTACAGTAGCTATCATTGAAATTACTACAAGAAATGTTACCAAAATAACTAATATATTTTTTTTCTTCTGTTAAATGCTTGTTTTCCCATTGAATATGCACTTCTATTTTATTTTTAAAAGTATATGAGGTTGTAAATTCTATTCTCTTTTGATGTACTTAGATGTACATGGTTAAAGATGTTTATTTTTGTCACCGTAGTTATTTTAAATTAAGAAACTTTTTATTATTTTCTGGTTTCTTTGATTGATTGCAGTCAATTGCGAGCTGAATTAATGATAAATTTTGATGACTCCAGATGGCATTAAAAAATTTCTAAATGTATAAAAAATTTATCAAAAATCTCTATACTTTGTTCAAATGCACTCTTTTTTTAGTTTCCCTACACACAGACAACCAAAAAAAAACCATATAATGTAGAAAATAATAATGCTTAGATCAAGTATGCAGCTTTTCTGATAGATATAAATTCATTTTTCTGGACAACATACTTTTGATTCTTATTTTAATCTAATATCACCTTTTTTTGGATCATTAGAAAGATCCCTGTTTTCTTCAAACCATCTACAGTATTCTTCAGGGCATTGTATCTCAGGGCACCGATGTATATATTCCAGGATATCCCTCATTTTCGCACTGGCCATTGATACTGATACATCTGCACTTCCATAATAAATACGAATTTCATCATCCACTAAGACCCATCCGCAAGGGAAAACAACATCATTAACGTCTCCA
>PMJC01000370.1 GCA_003157235.1 Methanosarcina sp. | reverse complement strand
GTAAAATAGCATACAAAGGTAAAAGTTATAGTCACAAAATGAAGAAATATTATTTTTGCAACAGAACCATAATTCCTCCCACAAGTCCCCCTATTTTCAAGCCCACAGTTATGCTACCAGTAAGCGAGATACCATTCACTCGATCTTCTGCAATAATTCGCATGGCAATTTTTGAGCCAATTAACAGAGTCTTGAAAATGTGTTTCTGGAATCCAGCCTCCATAAAAACCGTCTCAATCTCTAAAGCTGACCTTGGTACATTTGAAGCATGCTTGACCACACAGACATTTTCTGCACACATTGCAGGTACTGTAAAACCTGAAAACCTGCCAAAATGGAAAATTCCAGGACATGATCCCGAAAATCACTCCCAGAGATTCAAAAGTCACATAGCTTTTCTCAACATCAATATCTACATGATTGAAAAAAGTTTTTTTTGAGAAGTACCTTAGCTGGAAAGCAATTTAATTGTTGGTTAGGAGGTAGTTATTATAAGACCCTACTGTAACTTGCAGGCCTGACCTTGATAAAGGTGAGATTGTTCAACGTAATGTGAAACCAATAAGGCTATTGTCTGTACAGTGGCAAAAATTCTGAGAAATATGACAATATCTATAAGCTTATCCTTCTGAATAAAGCTAGAGTAATGCTGCTACCTACCAGGGAGATACGCATATCAAACCTGGATGTGTTTTATAGGTTATGTAAAAGTAGGACTTAACCCAAAAATAATAGGAAGATTTCTATAAAAAATATAGAACCATGAACAAATTTTATTATCCGGTGTGAAGAATAAATTTCGTTAAATCATTATTTTATTCAGTCTCCCTCCAAAAATCACCTTTCTAGCCTCTCTTCTTCTAGAAGTTTTAGAATATAATCCCTTAAACTATTAGCTTCAGGACCCGTCCGACAGCGTGGCCTGGGGAGATCTATATCTACAATCTCCTTTACCCTTCCTGGCCTTGATGTCATCGCTACCACCCTGTCTGAAAGAAAAACAGCCTCATCAACGCTATGGGTCACAAAAAGGAAGGTCACATGTTTTTGTTCCCATATCTTAAGGAGCTCATCCTGGAGGATATTTCTAGTTTGAGCATCGAGGGCTCCAAAAGGCTCGTCCATCAGGAGTACTTCTGGCTCATTCGCAAGACCTCTTGCAATGGCTGCTCGCTGCTGCATTCCTCCAGATAGTTCATATGGATAGCTATTTTTGAATTGCTCCAAGCCCACAAGTTCTATATACTTCTCCACCTGTATCCTGGCTTCAATCTTTTTAATCCCTTGCATTTCGAGTCCAAAGGTGATATTATCCATAACGGTTCTCCAGGGAAAAAGAGAATATTGCTGGAAAACCATACCCCTTTTAGGATCTGGACCTGTTATAGGAATCCTGTTCATAGTAATTTCTCCTGAGCTAAGGGTCTCAAGTCCCGCAATGATTCTAAGCAGTGTCGTCTTGCCACAGCCAGACGGCCCCAGAAGGCAAACAAACTCTCCATCCTCTACATCAAAGCCAACATTTTTTAAAGCCTCTGTCTCAGAATTATTTTCTTTTTTTGTAAATGTTCGTGAAACGTTTCTTACGCTTACTCGACCCATTTTACACCACAGTTCCTGCCGTCCATTTCAGTAATTTTGCATCCACGTAATATCTGAAAAAGTGGTCGATAAAAAGCCCCAGGAATCCCAGCAGGAGCATATACACTACCACAAAATTCATCCTATGAAGGTAATAATTAAACCAAAGCTGATACCCAAGTCCCCTTTCGCTGGCTCCGAACATTTCTGCAGCAACAAGGCACATCCAACCTACTCCCATGGCAATTCTGATACCCGCAGCAATTGAAGGCATAGCTGAAGGGATAGCAATAAAACGTATGAGTTTTACATTTTGGGTGCATCCAAGAACCTTTGCTGCCTCAACATTAACTTTCGGTACGTTTTTGAAACCTGTGTAAGTATTGATAACAATTGGAAATACCATTCCTACAAACACAACAAAACCTGCAGCCTGATGTGTAAGTCCAAACCATACAATTGCAAATGGAATCCAGGCAAGCGGAGGAATCGGCCGCAATATTTCGATTACAGGGTCCACTGCTCTGTTTACTTTTTTGAACCATCCCATTGATATTCCTAAGGGAATTCCGATTATAAGCGCTGCAGTAATCCCCAATGAAAAGTGAAGTAAACTTATGAATATATCCATAAAAACTAGCCCGTTTTTGACAAGGGCAAAGAAAGAAGTTATTACATCATAAAAACTCGGAAGAAGAAAATTATTCTGTACAATCCTATCAGCTACAAGCTGCCAAATCAGGACTATAATTATGAGAGACAATGCTTCAATACTGTTTTCTTTTATTATTTTGATGAAACTACTTTTCATGTCTAATCAAAAGAAGTCTTACTTTTTTATCTTTCCGGCAGACTTCACTTTTTATAAAAAAATTCAAATCACTCCTTAGGAAATCAGTAGCATTTGATCACCATATTTTATCGTTATTTATTAATTTTTCTGTATCGTTTCACAATGATAGCTTTCTCATAGAAACTCGTATCAAAGATATCTTCTTTTGTCAGAGGTTTCTGATTTTAATTCAGCTCATAAAGAACATTTTAGGAACAGACAATTGAGTTTTCAATCAGTGTCTGATCTGTAATCCATTTCTATACCATTCTTTAAGAGACATCCTCACAGTTTTAAGATTATCTGAAGTTTTATTTAAAAAAACCTGACCACCTCAGACACGTGCACTTTGGTACATTAAGTTGCATTAATATACATCTTCACAATCTGCTCCACAATATCCGGA
>PMJC01000482.1:1857-4071 GCA_003157235.1 Methanosarcina sp. | reverse complement strand
TGAAATTAACCCTCAGGATTCAAATGCTTGGTACAATAAAGGCATAGCTTTAGGGAAATTAGGTAAGTTAGATGAAGCAATAAAAGCATTTGACAAAGTAATTAATATTAAGCCGCATGATTCAAAAGCTTGGTACTATAAAGGAGTTGCTTTCAGCGCATTAGGCAAATCCAATGAAGCACAAAAAGCTTGGACCAAAGCAAAGGAAATCAATTCAAAAGCTTGATACAATAAAGGAACTTTATTTGATCTAAATAAATTCGATGAAGCAATAAAAGATATGGTATAGAATAACTGAGTTTACAGACACATAGTCAAAAATTATGAGATTTTCATTTTTTGCAGTGGAAACTACAGTTTCCCAAAAATGGGTGATATAATCATTAATCAGATTTGTTCGATGACCCAAGGACACGACATTGTATTCAAAAAAAACTTAATTTAGTTATATGGTGTTGATAATAGCTTTCATCAGGCCTTTAAAGTTTAGAACTAATTCAAGTTTAAATATAGATTGCTTTTTTAGGAAAAAGCTTAATGTTAAATTTTTGAAGATCTCCGAAAAAACTAAAAACATCATCAATATCAACTTATTTTTCAAAATTAAAATATCTTATGCGGAAGTAATTTTTGCTCAGAAACTCTGTTTCGCATAATTAAAAATAGTGAAGGACACCATTATAAAATAATAGCTTTCTAACAAATATGTTAATGATTAGCTACTGAGAAACTAAAAAATTATGGCTTGTATCAAATTAAATATATGGAATGAATTCAAAAATCACAGCATTACCTATCAAAAATTAATAAGGTGAACGATAAATGAGATTTATAAAAATACTAACTATTTCGCTGGTAGTCCTTTTATTACAAAGACGCCTACTAAAATGGCTACAAAATGGGATATCAAACTGGATACACAGACGATACCAATGGATAGAATAGTATCGTGGAGTTTCAACATTACAGGCATCACAGTGAAAATTTCAACCCTATAGACTACGGAAGTGGTTACAAAGATAGTTACAAAGTGAATTATGAAGAAGGAAACAATGGTAGCTTCAAAACAGGCTCACAGAATGCTGATTAATGATGGTTCCGCAGCTGACTCCCAGATCTGAAGCACATCCTTTATTGTACCAAGCGTCTGAATCTCGCGTAGCGCCTGCGATACTCACTAGAAGCAAAAAAACTAGCACAGAGCATCGAACTTTTTGTTCAAAGCACTTTCATTTCATTTTTACAGGTTTTTGTCGAAGATCTCTCAAAACTCCTTCATGCTATATCTGTATGTAAGAGTTGTCCATCAGGTCAAAGGCTAGTTGAGTTTCTATTCTCTTATGAGTTCNNGGGAAATATAAATAAACTTAATGAGCTTATTAGAAGCCCATTCTGAAGTTTAAATCTTGTAGTCAACAAGGTTTACATTAGCTTAATAAAAATTATGCTTTAAACTAATTATAAGAATGCATTTTTATAATTATATGTGCCTTGAAGATTGGAATTATTCTTAACAAGGAAAATTCAAGTTTTGTTTTATGGGAAGTAATTTCCCCAATTTTTAGACCTGGCATTCCTATGGAATGGATTCATATAGTTTTCTTCTTTCCAGAGGCATGGAATGGGATACTCTTTTGCTTCTTCCGGAGATGCGACTCTACGGGTTCCATCAGGTTCCTGTATGATCACTCTGCTTTCTATGAGCATCTTGTATCTTGCTTTTCGAACTTCTTTGTCAGGATGACAGACTAAATGGCAGTTGGAANNTTTTTCGGGGATTTTAAAGCGTGCCGGAGACCAAGTAGACCATTTCAGGAAAAATCGTGTTATAAGGGAAGATCGGATTAAATCAGCTCATTTATCAGATTTGGCAATGATCGAGTATCTTCTTATCGACCTAGCTCACCATCTTATTCTTCTTGCTCTCCGTTTTTTCCTCTTCTTCTATGTCTCCAGTTGGACCCATCAATCTAGCCAGCCATTTTGTCTCATCAAAACTCTCAAATACGATCTTTAAAATCACTGTAAGCGGTATGGATAGCAGCACACCTGCAGTTCCAAGTACATAATTCCAATAGATCAGAGAAAGAAACAAGATGCCCGGAGATAATTTCAGACCTTTTCCAGCTAGTGAAGGGAATACAACATTTTCTGCAAGCATATCAACAATCGCGATAACAACAATAACGACAAGAGCACCTACAGGCCCATATT
>PMJC01000482.1:0-1848 GCA_003157235.1 Methanosarcina sp. | reverse complement strand
CTACCAGATTCTTGTCAAATTTACTCATACTCATGTGGAGTTTGGATTGCGTTTCAAGTTCTGAATTCATTTCTTCAGGAGCATTGGAGGCATCTATCAACAAAAACGCTGTCGTAAGGAGTATAATTCCAGCTGTTGTCCCAGCATTCAAAAATCCATGAACGATACTCGACATAAGAGAGATAACAGTTGATGCAATACCACGTAAAATCGAATTCGCAGAAAGCTCTCCTTGTGAGGGAATATAACGTGTGAGAATATCTATAAACTCCATCAACCGAGTTTGATAGATTGGGATCTGATTCTCAAACTGGATTACGGCTCCGAAAACTACTACTCCTAAGACTGCTACAATAAAAGCAAATAAAAGAATCACTAGAAGGACACTCAATCCACCAGGTATCCCCTTTTGTTTGAGCCAGCGGATATGAGGAGTTAGAATAAGTGCAGCAAAAACAGAGAAAAGAATGGTGGTAAGTATGGGAGCGATTTCCCTCATCCCAATAGTCAGGACAACAACAAAAGTGCTATACACTAAGATTTTGGTCGGTAAAGAACTGCGATTAATGTTCATGATTTGCGACTCCACTCCATATGTTTACAATAACTGAGCTTTTTCTTTCATAATAAGTTGACGCAGATTTGATTGATTCATATCTTCAGTGTTTTTTATCTGCATCCATCTTTAGATTATTCATTTATGATCGGCTAAATAATCTGTTAAAAAGCCAAAATGACTACTGCAATAATCGATTATCTCGATTATGTTTCCATGCTTACAGAAAAAAGCAACAAAAATAATAAATTTCTTACCGATCTTATCTTAACCGAACTAATTGGAGCCATGACGACGACATACTGAAGCTAAGATAAATAAAACACAAACCAGGCAACAAATAGGGCAAGTTACAGCAACGTTATAATTTTCCAGTTTGATTTTCATGGTATTGAATCACAAATCCAGCTACTTTGTGGAATATAGTTTATAGTTTTTCGGAGCTCAGTCGTCCTTTATAAAAGCTTAATGAGGGTACTAATAACAGAAACGGATTGCCTACAGCGCTCGCTTGAATGTGGTTTGTAGACCTTATTATCCAGAGTAGAGCCACGGATAAATAGACCTACGAATAACTGCAGATGTTGGCTTGCACATCGAGAATGCAGGATAGCCTACCTATCAGTCAGTATGTATTATTTTTCTCGGAGTTATTTTCCCGCTTCCCTTTACTTTTATTTAACTTGGTCAGTCAGCTTTTCACTGACGGTAGTTGCATGATCTCTACATCCAGATATTCATTCAAAGCCGTCTTATGATATTTCAATCTCACTGTCGAGCCATGACAATACGCATCTCAGCTTTCTTGTCTTCTATCAGCTGGCCGCTCACGTCCACTGTCACGTTATGAATCTTGCCTGTGAACTCAAAAAGGGAGGCTGATAGTCAGGTATAACTGGTGCCCCACGAGCAGCGCCACAGGTGATTCCGGGTAGTCCAAATGAAAGCGGACTCGTCGCAGGTACATCCGCTTGGCCGACTAACGTTCCATCTATAAAGAGCCTAGCTATTCCAGGTGAGCCCTTGCCATTAGCAAAATCTAGCTTACCGGTCACCTCAAATTCGAACCCGAGTTGATGTCTTCCTCCAGGAATATTCTCACTTGATTCTACGTGATGAATTGCTTTATTTACGTAGTTGTGTGCCCAATGCAACTTTCCGTCTTTGGCATAGAATGAATAACCGCCATCGATATCACCATGAGAGAGCAAAATTCCTTTAGCACCTCCTGTAAGGATCTCAACATCGGCTACAATACTGTGCTGGCAGTTGAGAACTTTGACTGCTGCATT
>PMJC01000267.1:1840-3739 GCA_003157235.1 Methanosarcina sp. | reverse complement strand
GGCATTGGCATATTATCATTAATAGCTTGCCATATTCCATTTTCAGTTTTTGCAACATCACATTTTATTTTGATAATAGTTAATTCTATATTTCGATTTGAAGCTTCATTTTTAATTTCTTCTAAGACCCACTTTGTGAGAATTGTTTTCCCAACTCCAGTTTTACCGTGAATAAAAATATTACTAGGTGAAACACCTCTAAATATATCTTTTAGATATTGATAATATTGTCTTATCTCGTTATTTCGGTGAAGTATATCACCAATTCCTGTTAATGCATAATTAGTTTTTACAGCTTGTTTATCTTTAAATAAACTGTTTTCAAAATTAATTATTTCCGACAAAGAAACTTGAGTATCCATAATTCTCCTTATGCAGTTTATATGTCATATGAGTATATGCACATTACTATATTGCATAAGGAAAAAATAGGGTATATTGTCACCGTTTTCCTAATGTAATTTATATACATCTATACTTATGAACGCCTAGCAAACAAGTTATTTTATAGTCCAATTTGCTTATTTGCTTAGAACTATGATACTAAATGTTGTTTCATTTACATGTTTAGAATGTGGGTATCTTAGCTTATAGTCCGTAAATATGGTTTGGAATAGGCCAGTGATAGGTTAGTGGTGGAGTTTCTGGGGTAAATAAATAGGAGAAAATATATAGGAAAGATTTTTAGCGAAGTACTGAATCTCTATAGTCTGATTGCTGTAAGATGTACGGATTACAGAATGCTAAAATCTTGCCTGGAATTCGAGATCTGAAATGGAATATAAAAAAGAAATATCAAAACTTATCGGAACCTGAAGAATGACCCTTGTAATTGCTTTTATCGGGAAAAACGGTGCAGTAATGACCGGAGACCTGCGGGAAATAACATTTGAAGGAAATAAGCCGGATAGGGAGAAGCTCGAAAAAGAGCTTTACAATGGGGCAATATTCACGGATTATGAGCTCGCAAAAAAAGCCAGAGACTCCGGAGTCGGTATAATTGTCACTGACCGCAAAAGCAAAATCTCGGAGAGAAAAGGCATTTTGATAGGGGAAGTATCCTCAGTTGAAGGTGGGGTCGTCAAAAAAAGAAAACTGTACGCCTCAGCTGGAAACTACGCGATTGCTGAACTCAGGGATTCCGAGATAACCTTAACCTCACATGCGAAAGGGAGTAACTTAATAGTTCTTGGAAATGACTTTACCAAACAGGTAGCTAATAAATGCTTCAAGGACAACTGGACTAAAAAAAACACTTTTCAGGATGCAGTAAAAATTCTCATGCTCTGTATGGAAACTGCAGCCAGAAAAACTGCATCTGTGAGCCAGCAGTTCTTTTTAATTCAGACAACTTCAAACGCTGATGTTTTGAAAGCTGTGGAAGAGGATATGACAGAATAAAAGTGAGATTGAAAACTCAACCAAAATTATTTTCCAAAAAATAAGTCTGGAACCTAAGGCATTGCAAGCCATTGGGTAGATTTATTATAAGTTCTACCAAGCTTTTGTGCGTATTCTATGCCTTTTTGAGCTCCTGTAATGATTTTGTTATAGTCTCTTCATCTACAACATCAAGCGTTGCTGTATGTTCTTGGTAATGGTCAAAGTAACGTTCTAATTTGATGACAATCGAAATTATACTAACCACTATAAAATCGACACTAGAGTCGCCAAAGTGATTTATATAGGCTTTGTGGACTAAGGAGTTTTGGACCGCATATTTGGTAAATGGTTTTAGTGACCATTGTGAGTATGTTAGAGCTTGTGGTAGAGACCATTACATAGACCATGACGTTTTCCATGAATTTGTTGGTCGTAGTGATTTATTTGAGGATTCTTCACTAATCGCGGCTTTTTTATGCGGATTATTTGATTTATTTCGGTATTATTTGGCATTTT
>PMJC01000267.1:0-1788 GCA_003157235.1 Methanosarcina sp. | reverse complement strand
ATTTTATTGAAAAGTATTTTTGATTATATCCATTTTATTGAAAAGTAATTTTTAATTAGAAAAATTTTTTACTAGATAGGTCACTTACAGCTCAAATATTTTGTGTAAAAACAATTTTCATTCATAAATTATTTTTTTATTAGATAATTTAAAATAATTATTGAAGCAACAACTTTCCGTAAAAAATAAAAACAGATTATATATAGTTGAAAAAAACTTCACCGGTATATCACAGATTGTTCTCCTATGGAGTTTAAAAAACAAGACTGCTCTAAAATCCCAAATTCCGCAGATGTACACAAAAATTCCATATATTTTCCAATAGGGCAGCAGCTGAAAAAACTCAAAAAATTGTCAATCGTGGCACGCATCAGGACAATTAGGTTAGGAGGAGTAAAATGAGTACTAAGCAAGTAATGATTTTCGTTGACGAAAGCGAGCAAGATAAACGAAGTAAAGCCAAAAATTCCGTTTCCCGTGTACTGCCAACTTATCCTGGCAGTATAACCGCCGAAGTTGATGAAGCACAAGCTGAACAACTCAAAAGAGAAGGTTTTCATCTAGAACCACTTACATGCGGGGCGACTATCAAGCTCCAATCGATCGAATTAGATCCGAAAATTGAAGTTCCAGTTGCTCCACAAACACTGAAACATTCTTTAATTGAAGCGATTTCGACTGAATAAAATTACTGGATTGTTCAGTTTGTCGGCCCAGTTAAGTCTGAATGGATTGAAGCTATCCGATAAATTGGGGGAAAAGTAGGTGATTATATTCCTGAAAACGCTTTTCTGGTGCAGATGACCTTGGGAGTAAAAGATAAGGTTTCTAAGCTTGAATTCGTGCGTTGGGTTGGTCCCTACAAACCTGCCTACAAAATCAGCTCGGTGCTAATGGGTTCTCACGATAGAATCACACCAACAGCTTTTCATACCACGACGATTTCAGTGGAAGCATTCAAGCCCACTCCTATTGGCAACTTACGCGTGTTGCTTCATAAAGCTGAGAAGATATGACAGCTGTCAGCCAGGAGGTTGAGCGCCTTGGCGGGACTGGCAATAGCAGCCGATAAAAATTCTCTGCGCATATCCCCTGGATACTGGACATATTAAGGCGTTGGCAGGACTATCAAGTGTGCAATGGATTGAACCATATGTTGTACCAAAACGGTTCAACGATATTGCAGCTGGTATCACTGGCGTACAGCCTGTATGGAATAATCACGATTTTGATGGCGAAGGACAGAGAGTGGCTGTGGCGGATACAGGCTTGGATACAGGAGTTAATGATGCCACCATGCACGCTGATTTCAGAGGCAGGATTGTTTCCATTCACAGCTGGCCTCTCCAGCTTGGTAACTGTACATTGGATGACGNNGGATCTATACTAGGTAGCGGTGCGCAGTCAAATAGCAAAATTTGCGGAATGGCCTATAAAGCTAGTCTTGTCTTTCAAGCCGTGGAACAATATTTTGAAGGTTGGTATTGTCTTTATGCCATTCCGAACGACCTTAATAATCTCTTTCCGCAGTCATATGACGATGGCGCAAGAATCTACAGCAATAGCTGGGGTGGTAATTCCAAGGATGGTTGGGGAAATCTGGTTTATGGTCATTACACTGCGACAAGCCAAGACATTGAGGAATTCACATGGAATCATAAGGATGCAATCATTTTGTTCGCTGCTGGAAATAGTGGAATAGATGCCAATCGAAGAGATGGCATTATCGACGCCAATTCCCTCGCCGAGAAGGCAACTGTCAATAATTGCATCACTGTTGGCGCATCT
>PMJC01000015.1 GCA_003157235.1 Methanosarcina sp. | reverse complement strand
GTATTTTTCATTGTTATTCCAATAACTCCGCATCATTGAAGGCCAACCAGGTTTAAAAGCAATCAACCCAATTCTGCCTGGTTCAGTTATAGGTTCAAGTGTATTTGGATCAAGCACGACTCCTGTGATCCCTGGAAATGGTTTCCCCATTGACCCGGGCTTGACTTTCATTCCCGGGAAATTGGAAATCATTATTGCCCCTGTCTCAGTCTGCCAGAAAGTATCAAGGAATGGCATTCTGAAATTTTTTTCAGACCAAATAACAGCCTCAGCATTCAATGGTTCTCCAACACTTGCAAGTTGACGCAGACTTGAGAGATTGTACTCTTTTATTATTTCATCCCCAACCTTCATAAGAGATCTGATAGCAGTCGGAGCGGAATACCACATTGTAACCCGGTATTTATCGATAAAACTATACCATGCCTGAGCTGAGAAACCGGCATCCAGAATGCACTGTGTGATGCCAAGGCTCCATGGTCCTATTATTCCATAAGATGTACCTGTTACCCATCCCGGATCAGCAGTACACCAGTAAATATCATCATTCTGCAGATCGAGTACCCATTTTGCAGTAAGGTATTGTGAAATAAGAGAATAATGAACATGTTTCACTCCTTTAGGTTGCCCGGTCGTTCCTGAAGTATAATGTAAAACTGAAGGTGATTCAGCAACTGTCGGAAAAATTTCCATATTCTCAACCGGTGATGACTCCTCGATATTAAAAAGGACTTCCCTACTTTTGAGGGGTTTGTTTTTATCCTGATCAACTACAATTACAAATTCAAGATCTGGCAGCTTGTCAAGAATTTTTCTTACTTTAAACAGATGTTTCCTTTGTGTAATAATTGCACGTGTCCGTGCATTTTCCAGTCTGACAAAGAGTGATTCATCACCAAATGCAGAGAAAAGTGGCTGGACTATGGCTCCTATCTTAAGGATTCCAAGAAAAGAAAGATACAATTCAGGTATCCTGTCCATGAAAAGACAAATTCTGTCCTCATTTTTCAACCCGAGATTTTGGAGGAAAGTTCCGATAGTATTTCCAGCAAGGCGAATATCATTAAAAGTAAATTTCTTCACAACTCCGCCAAAACCCTCGTAATACAGGGCAATTTTTTCACTGTTTCCATTCAGACAAATCCTGTCGGAACAATACCATGCTATATTAATTACTTCTCCATCTTTGTAGCCGAGTTCCTTCTCAGCTAGGGACCATCTGAAATTTTTCAGTCTTTCTTCATAAGAACCAATATTTGACATATAAGATAAAGTAATTAACTAATATCAACCGCATATTAAATAACACAAATATTTAGTAATTGTTTAACAAATGAGATTTTTTTAAGAATAAAATATTTAATTCCATCTTTTTCATATATGTTTAAATTACTAGTTATATTTCAGTAATAAAATTACTTAATAATTGTTAAGGATCATCTAAAAAGTTACTATTTTTGGTCAAACTTAAAATAGCATCTGGTCATAAAATGCCATCTCGTTTTAGGCCTATTTTACTCAGCAGTTCTTCCATTTGATTCGTTCTATTTAATTGTGCAAAAGAAATTTAGTTAATTCAGCTGACTTTTGAAGGCAAGAGGGGAAAATACACTCAAATAAAAAATGTAAATCAAATGATAGGACCATGATAATTCAAATGTTATGCAACTTTTCATTTTTTTCAAGCCGTTCGGCTTGTACTTCATACAAAAGAACAGATAAAACTCAATTCAAAACCACTGACAAATAACATGCTTTTTAATTCTATTGATTTTGCATTTTTTTTACCGATAGTATTTATACTTTATTGGTTTGTAACGAACAGGAATCTCAAAGCACAGAATCTATTATTATTAATTGCTAGCTATTTTTTTTATGGCTGGTGGGATTGGAGGTGTTTGTTGTTATTAATTATAATTTCCACTTCGAATTACTTTGTTGGGAAATGGATAGATAGAAATGACTTAAACAATAAAAAGAAAATCTGGTTTACTGCAGGTCTGGTTATCAATATTGGAATTCTTGGGATTTTTAAGTACTATAATTTCTTTGTTGACAGTTTTGTAAATTTAATCTCTCTATTCGGTTATAATTTATCAAAAGCTTCTGCAAATATTGTTCTTCCACTGGGAATAAGCTTTTATACATTTTTATCTTTAAGCTATTTAATTGATATTTATAAAAAAAATCTAGATGCAGACAGAAATATTATTGAGGTCTTATTAACCTTGAGTTTTTTCCCTATAATCCTTGCAGGACCTATTCAGCGTCCCTCTTCTTTACTACCTCAGATTGCCAAAAAACGTGTATTTATATACGACCAGGCTGTGGATGGGCTTAGACAAATCCTTTGGGGGCTATTTACCAAGATTGTTATTGCAGATAAACTGGCACTTCATGTTGATGATATTTTTCATAATGTTTCTGCCTATTCTGGCAGTACATTGTTAATTGGAATTATATTTTATTCATTGCAGATTTATGCTGATTTCTCAGGTTATTCCAATATAGCAATAGGAATTGGAAAAATTTTCGGATTTAATTTAATGCAAAATTTTGCTTACCCGTACTTTTCAAGGGATATAACCGAATTCTGGAAGAGATGGCATATTTCATTAACGACATGGTTCCGGGATTACATTTTTTTACCTATATCATTTAATGTTTCATGGATAGTTAAAAATGACAGGGTAATCTTCATTAAAACAGAAATGTTTATATA
>PMJC01000342.1 GCA_003157235.1 Methanosarcina sp. | reverse complement strand
TGGCATGTCGTTAATTTTTTCTTCATTGAACAGAATCTGGCCTTTCACAATCTTGTATTCACTAAAGCCCATAATTGTTCTCATTAAAGCTGTTTTTCCAGCTCCGTTTGGCCCAAAAAGCACATTAGTATACCCTTTTTTGACTTCGAGGTTTATGTCATGAAGCAAAGTTTTTCCGTTGACTTCGACAGTCAGATCCTCTATTTTCAGCATCGACATTTTCTCCTTTATCCCATTTTTGATATGGCTCCATTATTATTTTCTTTCATATCTTTTGTATCTCGAGAAAATAATCATTCAAAGTACCATTTTATTCAAAAAATATGAGGCTTCTATCATTTTACGGGTTTTTGATATATGCAGTCAATTGTTGGTGGAATTAATAGTAAATTTTGGCGATTCCAGAAGGGATTTAAAAATCTTAACCATATTAATAAGGTAGAAAAATTGCAAGAATTGGACAATTTTAGCATATTGCTTGAATTATTGTTTCTTGCCAGATCTCTATTATTCCTCACTAATTTTTTTGTTCAATTTGGAAGACATCCTATTTCTAATTATACATTTTCTTCTGAATATATATGTCTCATTTGAATCTTGGTATCAAATGCAACAATATTCTGAAACAACTAATTTGAGTCTTATCATTGAGTCATTGATCAAGATAGAAAGTGAAGGAATAAAACTTTTAATTTTCTGCAATTATCCAACTTGGAGAGATTATTTATTATGCTTTCTATTTTCCTTCAGTCAGTAATTTCAAGCATTATTGTGTCGAAATAGATATCAACAAATTAATTTTAGGCAGCTTAACTAGCTACAATTTTTTATCGGTTCATTTTCAGCTCGTACATTAAATTATTGATAATTCTAAACAAAAATAATATATTATCCTTACTATTAGTGAAGCTTTTCGAAAATTTCCTTCTCATATGCTTCTATATATATATAAATACTCTAAAAAAAAGCTCAATATATGGTTCCATTGTTTGTGGGAAAAAATATTTTTTTGGGTATATCTGGGGTAAATATGGAAATGCCTCATATTTGTGAAGAGAAAAGTTCTATCCCAACATGTATAGAATAGGAGGAGTTTGTCACTTTATGACGAGGCCTAAAATTCCCAGCTCCCTACCAAACTCTTAGTTGTGTTATCATGGATTACAGTAATCTAAACACCTGCTCTTCTCAGATTTCTGACATCGTTTTATATTCCAGAACTGCAGAAATTGGATTTGTTTCAATTCTAATTCCTGTCTCTTCAAGGGCACAGATTCCATTCATTCCTCCTACGATTGCAATTCCGAACTTTCCCATCTCAATAGGTGCCCCGAGTAAAGACCCATCAATATCCCCCGGAGGGAAACAGCCTCCTAATCCCATTTGTTGTGCTTGTTGAATAATTTCTATGACCCTATCATAAGCCGATAAATTTATCTGTCTAATATTTGCAAGAATTTTACCTTCCCCCGTCTCAACCACTTCGAGAACTGAAGTAGGTTTCCGTTTCATAAAAATTTGTATTGGATCAATTGAAGTTCCGCTATAAGAAATTAGATCCAAAAAGTATGAAGGCTTTCTGTTTTCTATCTGTAGAATTCCACCGTAGGAAGGTTCTACAGGAATGCCTGATTTAAGAAGAAGTCCATCAAAAGTAACACTGCATACTGTAGCTATTCCGACTTTTCCTGGAGGCAGAAAAATTAAATCTTCATCTTCTTCAAAAATTTTTACTTTCGGACTGATCATATATCCTGAATGTGCGGTATAAGAAATCACATCAATAACGGTCTCCAAATCCTCTTTAGCAAAGTAAGAGATATTTACTGGTACTAGCCCTTCACTGGTCTTTGGATTAATGGTAGTTCTAAATGCCATCTCTTCAATTTGGGATATCACAAAACCAAAGCGATCTCCAATGAGAGCATCACTCATTTCACTTTCTCCCAGTTCAGTAAGTGTACGCCCTGCATATCCGTGTTTGCGTGTGAATCCTCTCTCGTCCAGGATCCTTAGATGATATCGGACAGCACGCTCTCCGATATCATACCCCCTATCGTTCAGTTCATCAGCTATGGCTCTGGCACCTATAGGTTTGTCATTTTCGTTAATCACCCTCATAATTTCAATAAGTTTTCGCTCGATTTGCGGGTCCATCATATATAACACCGTTATTCTGTTATCATACCACAAGCTTTATTGATAATCTTAGCAAAAAACTAACACATACATTCTAATTTTTTTAAATATTACATAGAATCTTGATAATTCCCAAATAATATATAAGCTTATAAAATTGTATATTATGACTCGTGAAAATAAGAGGTTTATCGAAATTCTCTTATTTTATAGACACGTTAGTTTGCGTGACGTAACTCCATTTTATAGTACAAAGATAACTTAATATATAAATCAGCCAGTTAATAATGGTTCGCTGGAAATTTACCATCTCCTCAGAAAGTGAAGGGTATTTGGACGAAATAAAGTTGAGATATTCAATATTTTTTCTCTTCCCACAGGCCTGAAAATTTGTAATAAATTAAAATGACTGGAACGTTTTAAAGGGTAATAGACAAGTTTTAATTTCATATTTAGAAAAGGCCTTTTCTGATATGAAACAGATATTAAGTTTACCATCGGTCTTTTATTCAAGAAGTACCTTTAAGTTTTAAACTGACTTCTAAAATTTAATTATAGCGAATTCTAAGTCCTTCACATAAAAATGCATAGATTTTTTTTTACATAGGACTTACGCAGATGAATTTCGAAACAAATTCCAATAGACTTTGAAGTTAAAGTCATACTTAAGAAAATGAGAGGTTTAGCACCATTGATTTCTTATTTCAATTGCATAAGTCCGATTATAGTTACAAAAACTTTAAACTACCTGCAAGAACACTTGATATGATATGTCTGATCCAAATTTCAATTGTAATCCACCTGAAATTCTGGTTCCTGTAGGCGGCCAAAAAGCCCTTCTCGCCGCAATCAAAGGAAGAGCTGACGCCATATACATTGGGCTCGGCGAATTTAATGCCCGCCAGGGTATAAAAAATTTTACTCTCGGAGAACTGGAAGAGGCAGTTGATCTTTCCCACTCGCATGATGTTTCTGTTTATCTGGCACTGAATATTCCTATAAAACAAAAAGAACTTCAGCAAGTAATTGGGATAGTAGATCATGCATACTCTGTTGGAGTTGATGCAATTATCTTGCAGGATCTAGGTCTCCTAAGTCTTATAAATAAAATTTATCCCGACCTTGAGCTGCACACGAGTACGCAGATGACTATTCATAATAGTAAGGGAGTTGATTTTGTAGAAGGTCTGGGGGCAAAAAGAGTTATAGTCGCAAGGGAGCTCACTGCAGACGAGGTAAAAGCCATTGTGGATTATTCAAAAGTGGGTATTGAGGTTTTCGTACACGGATCTCTTTGTTATTCATATTCCGGAAAATGTCTCTTCAGCAGTTTAATGGAAGGCAGAAGCGCCAACCGAGGAGCCTGTGCTCAGCATTGCAGACGTCGCTACAGATTCCTGGTAAACGGTATAGAAATTGATGAAAGAAATATTAGAGGCAGCTATCCCCTAAGTTGTGCCGAGCTTTCCACCCTTACTGGACTTGAAAAAATAGTAAAAACCGGGGTTGTAAGTCTTAAAATTGAAGGCAGGATGAAAAAACCCGAATATGTGACAGCAAGTGCTGCTGCCTACAAGGTTGTAGTTGAGGACATTTGCAATCCAGAAAAGAGTCTGACAAAAGAAGAGCTTGAATCAAGGGAAGCACAAATTGCAAAACTCTTTTGCAGGGGCTTTACAAGAGGGTTCATACTTGAGGAAAGAGACGTATCACATCCCAAATACAGCTCAAACTACGGAGCTTTCCTAGGAAAAGTTCTAGATATTTTCCGTTCAAAAATGAACACAAAACTTACAGTCAAGCTAGATGAAGATCTCCAGGTCAAAGATGGTATCAGCGTTTTCGTGGAAGAACGAATGATTGGCTCTGCAGTTGCAGGCATAATCACAAGTAAAGGCGACCATGTAATAAGTGCAAAAAAAGGTGAAAAAGTAGGGCTTGAAATCAGCTCGAAAACAGGAAGAGTAATACAGATAGGAGACGAACTATACCTTACAACAAGCACACAACTCCTGGATACCCTTCAAAAAACAAAACTGAAAACTTACCCAGTGGAACTGAAAGTAAGAGCCAGAAAAGGAGAACGGTTTACAGTTGAAATTAGAGAAAAAAAAGGAAAAAGAAGTGTAAGGAAAGACTTCTCAATTGCGGAATTTTCAGATGACTATATTGTTCAAGGAGCCGACAAAGCTCCAACTACCTTCGAGCAGATAAGAAAGGTAATGAGAAGCCTTGGAGATGTTTCATTTGAAGCTACAGATATCTCAATTGAAGCTGATGAAAATATTTTTATCCCGGTTGGTGTGCTGAAGAATACTAGGCGAAAGGCTGCAGACCTTTTGTTGGATAAAATCCTTAAGGTGCATAAAAAAAAACAAAAACACCCGGTGTTGCATAATTTCAACTACATTTGTGTTTCCAGAAATGCTGAGAATAAAAAAAGTGGTAATAAAGAAAGTAATCTCAAAAATGATAGAATTAGGGACATAACTTCAAAGAAATTTTTCCTTAGCGTTGAAGTGGATGAAATCTCCTCGTTATTTGAAGCTTTAGATGGTGGTGCAGATATTATTTATGTCCCGATTTCAAGGTTTGAAGAACTGAATACCCCTGAAAACGCAGAGAGATTTCAGGAGCTAATAGCAGAAAGAAATGAGGTTGCCTTTAAGGTTCCCCTCATTGCTCATGACAGAGAACTGGATGAACTCAAATTCCTTATGGAAAAAGTAAGAGATGCAGGCTTTAATATAGCATGTTCTGATCTAGGAGCTGCACAGCTAGCAAAAAATCTTTCTATACCCTTTGTTGCTCAGAAGGATTTCAATATTTTTAATTCTTTTACAGTCAGTATTTTCTACCAAGCAGGAGCGTACAGAGCAACACTCTCAAGCGAACTAAACCTTAGTGAAATAAAGAACATCTGTGAAACACTTCATACCTGGGGGGAAGTAGGACAAGTTGAAATTCTCGTTTATGGCAGAGAACTTATGCTGATTACAGAAAATGATCTTTTAAAGCCTCTCATTAACAAAAAAATAGTAAAACAAGACAGCGAAGTTCATCTTCTTGACCATATAGGCTCCAACTTTCCTATTAAACGGATGGGTACTCGGACTCTAATCTATAACTCGAAAGTACTCAACATGCTAAGATATGTCAAAAATTTAGGAGGGTATGGAGTGGATGTTATTCGGCTTGATCTATCACTAAATAATGATTCTGAGATAAAAGGAATCGTAAAAACATATAAAGAAGCTTTTGTAGGAAAAGAGGGAAAGCTAAGTGTAAAAGGAGTTGAGTATACAACTGGACACTATTTCAAAGGAGTTCAATAGAGGATTCGCGGCAAGTATTGAAAAGAGAGTTATAGATAGAGAAAAACAATGTATATAAATTTACCAAGAAATCCACTCAATCCAGTCTTCTGTGAGTATGTGAATAAACATTAACTTATTAAACTCCTCGATTTTTCAGTTTTATTTGCAAGGGATGGCAAAGCTTATCTAAAAATTGATACTGTTTTATTTATCCCCAGGCTGTCAAAGTTTTTTATCCTGAACAGATCTCGAATTAACTGTTTTAAGTTGAATTCAAATTCTACTGTAGAACTCAACGCCAGAAAAATCAGACGGATCATCTTTCAAGAGAAAATGGAGAAAAAGTATCCAATATAGCTGAAATCAAGGTATCTAAGCTCGCCGACTTCAACATATCTTGAAGGAACTTTTATGTTGATAAGGAATGTTTTATTGGCATGAACCTTGGCTGACCAAAAAAATTATATGATGATGAAATAACGTTAGTTGAACAAATTTATTCCGATCCAAATCAATTTCATTACGAATTTGGAGCTTGTTACCTTGAGCAAGTCATCGAAGCTGAGGACAATACAAAAATCGAATACTAGAACTCATAATAACCTGTTCAGTAGAACCTTGCTAGTTAATAGAGCAAAAAATGTCAATAGCGGACCAATTTCCCCATTTTTATCGGTTTAAATCACCTACCTTTTATTATAACCCACTTTCTGTAGACATACACAATAATGCCATATATTTTCTCAATATGACAGTAGCTTAAAATTTAAGCTAACTTCCAATGAATCAATAGACGACAGTGGCTAAATGGGCAACAAATTATAGATCTCGTACATCTGTGGAATGGAAGCTCCATCATTATACAAAAATTCACATCAAAGGGGAAAGTTCCAGATTGAAAGAAATAATTGAACCGGATATAAAAACAGTAAATCTCTACCATTAATTTGTAGTTAATCCATGAAATATTAAGTAAATTTTATATCACAAGGCTGGGAAATTCAAATCGAACAAAATTGAAAACTCAAATCGCCATTAACAGTACTCAATCTGTAAATTTTTCGATTAGGCTCATGGAGAAAAATATAAACATTTGCCAATTCACAGTCTCAGATTAGGTTAAATCAACGTTTTCGCTTTTAAAAATCTGGAATCCCTATCAATTTCTTTGCCCACTTCAATTTTTTTTTCTTTATTGGGTTCACAAAGGGATCCTCAAAATCAAACCCTGCAAGCCTGATTTTATTAGCTCCAAATTCTCTAGCTACAAAAACACATCTATCTCCATCGCTAAATCCGCCGAAATTGTACACCTTATCTAAGGGTCTGGCCTGGGTTGTAGCAATAAAGCGCTGGAAACGTGGCACGTATTTCTTAAGTTTATCGATATTTTTCCCGTGTGCATGAATCAGGACTATGGAGGCCTTTTCACAGGCAAGGATTTCTTTTTCAATATCAACTTCGGAATTGCCATCAAGGTCGGTACAGATGACTTCAGGCACACGGCTAATATCCATCAAAACGGCAGCAGCTCCGTCAGCTGCGATTATCACAAAAGTAGAAAGATCGATTCCTGAAAGTTCATTACTTAGTTTTTTGGCGTTCCCGCATACCAGGATGGATTTTCCGGAAATTGCAGCTTCAAGTTCAAAAAGGTTGACAGTGTTATTTTTAATCAACATGCTGGAAAGGAATCGTGTAGCTTCTTCATCGTCTACGCGATCAAACCCGAAATCTTCAAGAATTTTTTCATAAATAGGCTCCCAGGCTACAAAGTCCACATGAATCACTTTTTGTCCTACTATTCCAATTTTTTGAATTAGATTTAGACTAAAAATCCTTCCAACATGCAGGTATTTTCATCCATTTGTGCCTGTTATTCTAAGGATTTTATGTCCTTTTTCGTTGAGTTCCAACATTTTGGAGTTATTTCTTTGCAATTCCCATCTTCATTGCAATGCCTTCAACATCCCAATTCTTTACCAGGGTCCCTGAGATATCAATGTCACTGCCAAGATCAAGGACATCTACTCTTACTTCTTCTGCAATCAGGCTTTTCAGGGATTCGACTAACTTCAGGACATGTTCGTCTTCGATCCTTACGGAGGCGCGGATATGTTCGTC
>PMJC01000093.1:8970-12370 GCA_003157235.1 Methanosarcina sp. | reverse complement strand
ATATTCAATTTTCAAACAATTTTATAACTTCTTTTGTCCCTGTTTAACGCATGAATTAGATCGAAATCTATATAATCTGTCTTTAGTCTTTCGTGCTACCCATTTAAGTAAAGATCCATATCCTCTCCACTCGTTACTAGCCAGCTTGGGAGTTTGATCGCAAGATAGATTTTATCCCTATAACCGCCCAGTACCTTTCCGAGAAGAAATCCGCTCATACCTTATGGTAAAGGTAAGCAGTATCAATATAACTAACTCCATAATCAATTGCATAACGAACTATTCATACAGCTTTTGCTCATCTATTTGTGAATCGTCCCTCCCAATTGATGAAGCCGTATGGTACCGAGGCCCAGTATTGAAACTTCTTTATCTATTTGGCCGAGTTTCCCGATAATATCTACTTTTATTCCTCGAATGAAATATTGAAATCTCACCTTAATTCAGTTCTTACCATCCCTTTGTCAGCATGGCGATAATACTTTGCGAGATCAGCGACAGGTTGCAAGTTAATGAAAATTTATTCAGAAAAGAAAAGGACAGTATCTATAAAAGGAAATATCCAAGCAATGAGAGAATAATCCGAAACTGGAAGCAGAGACTTAAATATGAGAGAATGAAATCATAAGAGGTATTATATAAAAAGAGCTCAAACTTAGAAAGAAGGGGTTAGGAGAAGATATGAAATACCGTTTAATCAATTCCAGGCTTCATGTAGCATGTAGCAAAATATTTTAAAATATTTCTTTTAATTTGGATAATTCGAGGTCCAGAGTGAATACTATCTCGATTAATGGGAATAGGCGGAAATGACATTAACTGTAGAAAAAGCGGATTAACTGTAGAAAAATCTGCTTACACAAAATATCCACTCTTAACCTTCAGGAAGGTGTGTTTTTGAACCTGGGAACCTTGGGAACAGCCATTGTAATCTTCTTACTGCTCATTGCAGGAGCATTTCTGATCCGGATTTACTGGACAGATATTGTAACTGCTCCGGGAGAAAGCCTGAGGATTCTCAGTGAAACCAGGATACATAACTTTATTCCAGCATTATTAGCATACCTGCTGAGCGTATACTTATTCGCAGTCCACTGGCAGCAGGTTCTCAGTTATATTGATTACGATCTTAAGGCCACGGATCTTGTTCTCATTGTTAACGGAGGAATATTTGCAAATGATTTGACTCCGGCAAGCAGGACAGGAGGCGAGCCTTTTCGAATATTTTGGGTTCGCAAGCGATTTGGGATAAGCTATACTAACGCCTTCAGATCAATTCTCTTCGAAAGGCTTGTTGAAGCAATTCCTATTTGCATGCTATTAATTTTCGTTGTATACTCATTCCCCTCGCTAGAGATAATATTCTTACCTTTAAAAAATAGCCTTACTTTAAGCTCAACTTATTTACTGCTTTTAGGGCTCTTCGCAGCAGGATTAACAATATGGCTTTTCAGAGCAAAGCTTTCTTCACCTATTTACCGTGTGAAGAGGCACTGGAGACAGCTTCACGAACCTTTTATTGCCGTGCTACTCTTATCCGGAGTCCGGGTCCTCGATATAATACGTTACAAACTGATTGCTTTAGCTCCAAACCTTCCCCTGTCTCTGCATTTGATTGCAGCAGTCTCCATTTTGTATCCGGTGCCTGGAAGCCTTCCAATAATTCCAGGCGGCCCTGGAATAGTTAAAGGAGGTCTGATTTCTAACCTTCCCTATTTCGGGTTACCTCTCGCTTCAGCTAGTAGCTTCGTCTTTCTCGAACGTTTTATCTCCTTTGGGCTTAGCAGCGTGATAGAATTTTTCTATCTTTTATATGGGGGTTTAAGATATGGAAAAGCGCAAAATTGCACTGATCAGTGACTGGTATTTTCCAAAAGTAGGAGGGATCGAGTATTCCATGCATGCCCTTGCAAGGACCCTTGCAGGCCATGGCCACGAAGTAAGCATTATTACAAGGAGCTATCCAGATGTCCCTGAACATTGTATCATAGATGGGGTATCAGTGATAAGAATCAAAAGTAAACCCTTTCCTGGACAGCATCTTTTTCTCATGCCAAATGCATATAAACAGCTGTACTATCTCTTGAAAAAAGGAAATTATGAAATTGTCAATTGCCACGGACTAGATTCTCCTATTGGAATATCTGCCCTTCTTGCATCCAGGAAACTAAGAATTCCTGTAGTAATTACCAATCATTCTCTAGTAGGACATACTCTATATAAACCAATTTATTATCTTATAGGTAAGTTGCTTTTAAGGAATGCTGATGCTGTGATTGCTGTTAGCTCGGCAGTTGAAAAAGACTCAAAGATAATGACATCAAAACCTATTTACCGGATTTTTAATGGGATTGATTCTGAAGATAATATTTTCACGGTTCCCTTTCTTTTTGATACTAAAGGAAAAATTGTAATCGCCACTGTCGCACGTATGACAAAAAAAAAAGGGGTCCTGAATATTGTGAATATTGCTCCTTCTATTCTGAACNNAAAAAAAAAGGGGTCCTAAATATTGTGAATATTGCTCCTTCCATTTTGAAAAAAAATAGAAATGTAATTTTTTTAATGATAGGAGACGGTCCACTTAGGAAAAAACTGGAAAAAATGGTAGAAAAAAAGGGGTTATCTAGAAACTTTTGCTTTACAGGCGAGGTTCCCAGAGGAAGAGTCTTGGGATATCTGGAGCAGGCAGATATCTTTGCCCTCCCCTCTAGTGATGAAGCCTTCGGAATTGCAATCCTTGAAGCTATCTCAAAAAAAGTCCCTGTTGTAGCAATGAATCATAGTGGAGTTTCGGATATCATCAAGAATGGAGTAAGTGGATATCTTGCTAATAATATTAGTGAGTTTTCATCCCATCTTCAGACATTGATAGAAAATCCGACATTGAGAAGCTCTTTTGTCCAGGAAGCAAGCAAGGAGCTTTCAAATTACAATTGGGACAGAATATGTGAACAGACTAATCAGATGTATACAAAGGTCATTTATGAAAAAAATTACAATAACAATTGATGTGGAAGAAGATTGTCCACCTAAGCTTATGAGTACAAGAGGTATGGAAGAAGGATTGCCGAAATTATTGGATCTCTTCAAAAAGGAAAGGATAAAAGCAACTTTTTTCGTAACTGGAATGATGGCAGAGCAGTTTCCGGATCTTATATACAGAATTCTGGAAGAAGGACATGAGCTGGGTTGTCATGGGTACAGCCATGCACGTTTTGACCGAATGGAAAAAGAAGAAGCAAGAATTGACCTTAATCAAGCTGTAAAAGTCCTGAAACATTTTGAAAAAAGGCTTATATCCTTTAGGGCTCCGAACCTTCAATTCCCGGAAAAATATCTTAAGCTTCTGGAAGAGGAAGGTTTTTTGTATGATTCCTCACTTGCAGCCTACAAACCA
>PMJC01000093.1:2756-8890 GCA_003157235.1 Methanosarcina sp. | reverse complement strand
AAGGCTGAAAACTATCGTTTTTTAACTGTGGAAGAAAGAGCATGTCTTGAAAATTATGAGCTATAAAGCTAGATAAAACAAAAGCCTACTATGCTATAAGTCATCTCTAAAATGATACAATATTATTAGAGGTTAGATAAAAATATTAATAGAAGTATAACCTTTCTATGTTTCCATCGAACATGATATTATTAAGATAACCATTCATTTCCGCGACAAAAAGGAGAATATGAAAATTCAAGTATTTTTATTGATTATAAAATCTGATCCGCCTTAAATGAAAGAAGGATCCAAAATTGAAGTCGCTTTTATAAATTTTGTAATATTTTCTAGTTTTTGTTATATATTGTAACTGTAGAATGTGAAAACTTATGATGAATTTTTACGATCTCATGGGGTATTGAAAGATCCCATCCATTGTCATCTTGAATTTGTCATATTTCCCTATATATCTACCATGGGATATAATTTTATAATTAAGTGTTCATTTTTATGTAGCAAATAAAACGAAATCTTATCGAGTCAAATAATTTATCTGTTGAAAAATAAATTTCTGAAACTAATTTTGAATTTTGTTTTCAAACGTAAATTTGTTCTGATGCTTCATAATATATTGATAATCTTAATACCTTCATTATCTTTTCACGTAGGAAATTATATGAGAAAAATGGGAATTTATTGTTATAAATAATCTAACAACAAATTATTAAACTATTTTCTCATCAATACCTCTTTGTCTTCAGTAGATTTCCTCAAATATGTTCGAATAAAAGCCATTGAAACTATAGCAAAAATAGTACTCTTATAATCGACAAATTCGACATAACAAAATCAGGAAAAAAGTTATATAGGATCTTCTCAATAGTATTGCGAAACCTGAGAAAAAAAAATAATTAGAAGGTTTGTTTCCTCCTTCGTATTTTACAAAAGAGAGGGGTATATTGATTGATGAGCGATTATATTTTTCCTAAAAATGGATCGGTCATAGTATACACTGTTTTAAGGCTGAGGTTCTTCTGGGATGATAAGGTTGCGAACCATTCTGAAATTGGTCATGAGATGATCGAGAATGCAATCGAAGAAGAGAGTCCGTTCTCTTATGTTACAATGGGCGGATTCTATGGAGAAAATTCAAAATTATTGACCGAACTTAAAAGTAAAGCTGAGTTTTTGTTGCGATATAGATGTTAATATACTATTTTATGTAGAGAAACCTATGGTTAGGATCCTTAAGAAAAATGGAATAAGAGGAAAACAATTACTATTCTCCGAGTTTTGAATATATTCTAGCGATGATGGTTTTTTTCCAGTTGAGTTAAAGAATCGAAATTTATAAGAGTTGAAAAATGAAAAAAATACAAGAAATAGATTTTAAAGCTATAAAAGTATGGAGACGTCAGTATTATTGCCTTTTTAGAGGGAAGTATGTCTTTTCATCAGCAAATACTTTGGATAAAATGAAATAAATTAAATCTGAAGATGTTGTGTACAGTTTTTTGTAATAATCTTCACCATTTTATGACATTGAAAATAATAAAATCAAAAAATAATGAACCAGAAAAATCGAGTCAAATACAGAAATTAGTAAGAAAAATTTGGACAGAATTCCCACAAAGAAAAAAATAAGCGGTAAATCGTGATCCTCTTTAAAACTACGCTGAGGGGGAGATTCGAACTCCCGTAGCGCGTGAACACTACCGGTTTTCAAGACCGGCGCCTTAGTCCGCTGGGCCACCTCAGCAAATTGAAGGTATATGTTCTTGTAGCTTACCGAAAGAAAATGATGTAGATAACCCTGATATTCTAGGAAGATATACAGAGACACCGATTATTATATATATAATTTACGAAGAGAAGAATCTCTTCGCTTTTTTGGTTCAGTCTCAAGATGAAATCAGACTTCTAGTTCTGAGGGTTCTTCGGATTCAGCTCTTGATTCAACCTCATCCTTGGTTTGGGGGGATTACTGGGCTACAGATTCAGGTGTGAGTTTTTCAATTAATTGAATCTCTTTTAAACCAACGTACTTGAAGAGTTCGAATGCAATCCTATTCTTTGCCATGAGCCAGCGTTGGTTGAANNTTTCAATGGTGTATTCATAGATAACTGTCTTGCCTGCAAGAGGGCTGTTAAAGTCCACCGTGACCCTACGACCTATAACTCTGCTTACAACACCTTCCCTGCCGTCAACCTTAACAGTCATACCTGAATGGACTTTTCTGTCCTGAAGCTTCGTAATAGAAATTGTTTCTATGAGTTTAGGGTTGCTGGGTCCAAAAGCCTTTTCCGGAGAAATTACAATTTTCCCCGTGTAACCGACTTCCTTTCCTTCGAAATTCTCATCGAGACCCACAATAGTATGCCCTGCACTGACAACAATGATATCTCCACCATAAAGGCCGCGGGAGTCAAAGATGTCTTCTTTTTTTGCAAGCTCTTCGTCAGTTGTGTCGAAAACTCTGTTATCTTCGAACCTACCTGTATAGTTTAATGTTATGAAATCGCCTTTCTGAATCGTCATAATTCTCAACTCTCCTATAAGCTCTTCTATTAAATTAGCCAAATTTATAAATAAGAAAATTTTTTATCTAAATTTCTGAATTTTCTGAGCAAATATGTTTCACGCTATAGAACTCTGCCTTTAATAAGCTTTTTGGGAATCAGCAAGGTTACTCCAGATCTGACAGGGAATTATAAAATTAAATTTCAAACTAATATTCTCTGAACCTGTTCCATTTTACCTGATCAATATCTCTAATTTGAAAGATCAGGGGGCTAAGAGAAAAATATAAAATACGGTACAAAAAAATTAGATCACAAAAAAACTAAAATGGAACTAAACTCCGATATCTACAAACTTTTTGAATCTATGTGGTGTGGAAGTGACAAATCCAGAGAATTTGGATGCAATTTATTAAGGCTGTTAAACAATTTTTTTGGCGAAAAGATGAGGCTTAATTCCAAATGGGAATTTTACTGGCAAAATGAGATTGTAAAAAAAACAGTACAATTTAAAAATTATCTAAAATAACGTTTCTCACTTTAATAAATTTAAACTGGTGTTATGGGACTACTTAGAGAAACTGTTTCGAATTCAAAATTAAGTGATCACTCTAAGCAACAAACGTACTATTGAATACGAGAAAACATCAGAGTATTATTAGTTTAAGTGATTCAATCAATAGAAATCACGAATTTGACAGAACCATAAATTATATTATGCATAAATAGACTTTATGCTTCTGTTTACTTCATAAAATTCAAAGTTATATTGAGACTATTCAACTGAGTAAAACAACATCATTAGCAATCTTATCAAAAGTTTAGTGAATAATTTTATTGGAGCCCATTTTCTTAATTGTTAGCTATTGATCTTTTTTATCTGTTTGGCATGGACTGATAATTACATTTTTTTGACAACTCCAAACCAGCACCTAAAACTTAATTTTGGATAGCTGAATAATTGCTATATTTTGATACTATTTAATAGCGACATTTTTATTGTTATATACATATATTCTGTCAATACAATAATTTTTATATAATAAAAATGTAGTATAAATTAATGGAATCGGTAAAATTCGAATATAACGTAGCACAGTAATTATTCTATCCTTATAATATTCAAAAAAAGATAATAAAATTTTCTTGAGGGCAATTTCAGATAAAGATTTTAGATTCCTCTAACAACTAGAACTTGAGACTAATACTGGTAAAGAAAAAAAATCGATGTCCAAAATTACTTTTCTGCAAACTCGTTAAAATTGGGTAGAATTTTACTGAACAGCTGAACCAGCTCGTGATGTACTTAACCATTCACAATAGTAGAACTTATATATATAAGAAAACCCATTAATCAGAAAAAAAACCTAGGTAAAAGGCCCCATGTGAAATCCTAAACCAGGGCCTGGAGTTTGAGCAGGTTTATCAATAATTAACCTTGTTAAGATTTCTTCATTTCCAAAATTAATCCATTTCAAATATTAACCTACTATGATTCTTCCATAGTTGGAAGAATATAAATTAATTATTATTGAATTTAATGGTGAGGACAACTTGGTTTCAGAAACATTAAAAAAGCAGATCGATCGATTTCTGCTAGCTTTCGGTTTTTCACTTATGTTCGGGATAATGATTCTTGGACAGAATTTCAGGCAGACTGTTGGAGAAGCTGTAGGGGTTTTAATGAATCCTCTACTTGCCCTAGTCGGACAAGAAAATTTTCATCTAGTGCTTTTAGTAATGGCAGCTATTACTGCTATTTATGCATCCCTAATCCAAAAGTATACAATCGACTGGGATCTCATGAGGAACACCCAGGAACGCATGAAAATCTTCCAGAAAGAATTCAGGGAGGCACAGCTTTCCCAAAACACTTACATGCTAAAAAAGCTTGAAGATCAACGAAAGGATATGATGGAAGACCAGATGAAGATGTCCAAACAGCAATTCAAGCCTATGGCTTATATAAGTATCATCTCCATTCCTCTTTTAATGTGGATTTACTACTACATAAGCGGTCACGGATCTGCCACCATCGTTTTTCCCTTCTGGGGTAAACAGCTGCTTACTTCTAATGCCTTTGGCCCTTTTCAGCACTGGATTTACTGGTACTTTATCTCTTCACTTGGAGTCAGCCAGTTGATAAGAAAGGCGCTGAATATTGGTGGGGTCTGATGCAGATAACGTTAAGCGGACTTCCAGGGAGTGGGACAACAACTACCTCAAAGCTTTTGAGCAAATACTATGAACTTGAATTAATATCCTCGGGAGAACTTTTCAGGAAAATGGCTAAGGAGAAAGGNNATCGATAAAAATCAGAGGGCTATTATCCGAAGTCAGGACAAGCTAATTCTCGAAAGCCGGCTTGCTGGCCATATGGCTGCAGGTGTTCCGAATGTGCTGAAAATCTGGATAAAGGCTCAATTACCTACCCGAGTGAAACGTATTCAGAAACGGGAAAAATCAGTATCTTTTGATGAAGAGTTCAAGAGAACTGTATTAAGGGAAAAATCCGAAGCTCTTCGCTACATAAACTATTACAATATTGACATTGGAGATCTCTCTATTTACGACATTGTTATTGATTCTGAAAAATGGAACCAATATCAAATTTTGGATATCCTCAGAGTTGCTATCGATTCCCTTGTTGGGCCACAGTAATTTCTTAGCCCTATTTTTACAAAATATTGGATTTTCATAAGTGTATAGTTTAAGCTGTATGGAATATAGATATGCTGTACTGGATATTTAAGTTTTTCACAACCGATATCACAGTGAGGGGTAGCAATCACAATATATCTAGTAATCTTTGCTACATTAAGGATATCTGGCATGAAGATTTCTGTAGTGCCGTTGCCTTTTATTTTATCCAACTTGAAAAAATTATCTAAGTTTCTAAGCTCAAAAATGAAATGTCAGTTTCAATTGTTATATTCGATCTTTAAGAAACTTATGATAAACAAAATTGCTATTCAATCGATACTTAGTACAGGAAAATATTTTCTATATACCTGCGGCAATGTTAGAGATAAAAATAATACATCTCTGATTTCACATGTCTATAAATGCGTTTTTTCAAATATTATCAACTTAGCAGTTTATTATTAAGCTATATTGAATATACATACAACTCAGGAGTTTTCGATAAACAATGTTACAAGTCGGCAAATTGCCATCAGAAACTGAAAGAACTCTAGTCAGAAAATCCGGCGCCTGGACAAACCCTTGTTACGGCTGTTGTCCGGAAAAACGCCCAATTCTTGAGTATATAGAAAAAGGAGTGGTAAACATTGATAAGCCCAGAGGACCCACAAGCCACGAAGTCGCAGCCTGGGTAAAAAATATACTTGAAGTGAATAAAGCAGGTCATGCAGGCTCTCTTGATCCCAAGGTTACCGGACTTTTACCTACACTTTTAGGAAAGGCTACAAAAGCTGTCTCAGCTCTTCGCCTTTCTGGAAAAGAGTATGTTTGTCTTCTAAAACTTCACAAAGAAATGCCTCCAAAACTTGTTCGAAAAGTATGTGAGGAGTTCTCTGGTCCCATTTACCAGGTCCCTCCTATTAAATCCGCTGTAAAGCGCGTACTCAGGATAAGAACGATATATTATATTGAAATAATTGAAATTGAGG
>PMJC01000093.1:0-2703 GCA_003157235.1 Methanosarcina sp. | reverse complement strand
CTGAAAGATGCATATGTTTTCTGGAAAGAATACGGGGATGAATCCGAAATCAGGAGGGTCATAAGGCCAATGGAATCGGCGATATCTCACCTTCCCAAAATTCTCTTGAGGGACAGTTCAGGAGATGCAATTTGTTCGGGAGCTTCTCTAGCTGTGCCTGGTATTACAAGCCTAGATTCAAATCTTATGAAAGATGATCTTGTCGCGTTATTTACCCTAAAAGGTGAGCTTGTAGCTCTGGCAAAAGCTGAGATGAGCACAGAGGAGATCCTCAAATCATCGTTTGGTCTTGCAGCTACGCCTACTAGAGTGATGATGAAAATCGGAACTTATCCTAAATGTTGGGCTAAAAAAGAAAAAAATATACAACTTTGATATTTAAAATGATTTATATTATCACACTTCAGTATTTCTGATTTGGTATAATTTCGAATGACTACTATCAAGAAAATTTAATAATAAACCACCTAAACAAACATTAAATTCTTTGAACTACAAATTAAAAAAAATTGAAAGTGTTCGCTCCTTTACTTTTGTTAGCTATTCACCCTATAGCTATCTGAGAAAGAAATTTTTGTCCTCATTTTGGTTTTCAAAACCGTTAAAGAACTAATAAGTTAATTGACATCTAGGGTTCAAATATGATTTTGATCACTGGAGCCAAATTACCATCAAGACAATTCAAATGAACAAATAAATTTGGTGATCTAAATTGTTAAAAATAGTAACCAAATCTCGTGGTTTGAACATTCATAAATTTTTATCTATTGTTACTACTCTCAGTATATGAGGTGAAAAACATCAGCAACGTTTCGAGATAAATGATGATAAAATTTTAGTCCTTGAAAATTGGATTATATCTAAAAAATGTAACGTTGTTACATGCGAATCAACAAGTGACTTTTGGATTCCTATTTATGATCCATTGATGAGGTATTTACCTGTTCTAATTGGAAATGTACGAAATATGGGGCATTTACACACAAAAAAGCAGATGAGATAGATTCAGAAGTCATTGCACAACTTGCACGGGATAAATGAGTTATTCATTCAGATTTTTCCAATAAATCATAGAGAATTTCGTTCCTGTCTAATGTTCGGCTTCGACACAAACTTGTGCAAAAAAAGCAAATATCAAAAATGAAACTCACTCTATTCTCACACCTTAAATGTTTAATCGAAATTTTGTACTGAAAGATATTATTGACAAAAACAGTATCTCAATTACTAACATAAATTTCTTTAGGTAATACTCTTGACTAAATTCTAGAAAGCTTTCTACAAATATTCGTAAAAAAGTGTTCAGATAGAAAGAATATGTCAACAGAAATATCTCACAGAGCTGTAGTGTGAGAACAACATATTGGACTAAAAAATATGTTTAAATGAACCCAGTGGGAAGAAAAAAGCAAACAAGTATAAGAGACGCAAAGATAAAAATTTGACTTTGAATTTACAGCAAATTTGCAATACAATCTACCCATTTTATAAGCGTGATTAAGTCGCTGGCTTGCTATAGACAATTTCGATAAATCTCTGATTTTCACGAATTCTTTCTATACTATTATATAAGCATATGGTGAAATTTAGGAATCTATCAAAATCTCCCATCATATTACTTCTCCTCTAAATATAAAAATCTCCTTTCAACATAAAAATTAAAATATCATATTATTGATTTGAAAGCAATACTTTTTCTTCATTTATGGTTTATTTTTTTTCCAGAAGTCTCATCCTCAGATTTTCCTTTTTCACTCTCATTTGCCTCCTTCTCAAGAAATTCTTCTTCTTTGAATTCCTCATTAGGACTACCCGCATAACCTACAGGCTGAATATTCTGAACTTCTGCAAATTTGCTTACACTATTAGCAATAAGTTGAGGGTATTTTTCGATCTGTTCTCTTGGAATGAAACCTTCTGCTTCTGAGGATTTTATGATCTGTTCTCTTGCATCTTTTGCTGCTTTGCTTAAGTCTTCAAGCTGCTGCCTACTTGCAATATAACCTATTTCTTCAAGTGCCAGAGTCGTCCAGAGAGTTACAACCTCCATCCTATTTGTAACAGCGCCTGACCCTATAATCTCAAGAGTGTCAACAGCACTTTTTGCAGTATCGAGCATCTGAAATTGTGCAGCCCCTTTTCCTACTTCCTGTAAAGCTTTTGAAAAAGACAAGAGTGCAGTTGAAAATTTTTTCCCTAATGTAAGTTCAGCAAGTGTTTTAAGAGCTTCCACATCAACGGATGCAACATTCTCAATTTTTTTCTGGATAGCTTTGTTGCCTATATTCCGGAGTGAAATTATGACTCCCTTTAAGTCAGTCTCCAAATTTGCCCCGAGTAACTCTTCCCCAAATTCTCTAAGGTATTCAACAACTTGAAGCGCATCGTAGTCATTTTGTTGTCTTATTGCTTTCTCTCCAGTTTGTCCAAGTTCGATAGCTTTCTGTTGATTCAGTGAGAACATATTAAAACCCCTTTACAGTAAAATTCTATCAAAGATGCTCGAATTTTGAGATAATAATCACTTATATAGGTTTGCTATGATATTAGTCTTACTGCTTTGTGAAAATTAATTGGTAACTGTCAATGACTGGAAATAATTTATGAGGATTCCGATTTACCTTTAATTTTTCCCTTTGTGGGATTCCTGTCCAAATCTTTCTCGCTAATTTATGTTTTTGACCCGATTTTTTTCTTTTCTGG
>PMJC01000159.1 GCA_003157235.1 Methanosarcina sp. | reverse complement strand
TACTAAAGGTGATTTTATGAAACCGATCTTAATGGACTTTACCGCAACTTGGTGTGGACCTTGTAGGATGCAAAAACCTATTCTTGAAGAGCTCGAAAAAAAGTACAAGGATAAGGTTGAATTCAGAATTATCGATGTGGATGAAAACCAGCAACTTGCCTCAAAATATGGCATACACGCTGTTCCTACATTGATAATCCAGAAAGATGAAGTTGAAGTAAAGCGTTTTATGGGAGTGACACAGGGTAATGTATTAGCATTGGAATTAGATAAAATACTCTAATAGTCCATTTCTCTGAAAAGATTGCCCGAGGTTCCAGTAACCTGGGTCATTCTTTAAATATTCTGATGTTTTCCTAAATTTTTCTAAACATCTAAGCTAAAGTTTACATTCTTTTGGCTTTTTTCTCGCTTCTATGGTCATTGTTTTGTTTTGGTACTTTACTAATGCTTAGACGGTTTCTCCGAAACTATCTACCTTCAAGATAAAATAACAGATCACAAACAAAATATTCCTAAAAAATGCCCCAATAGAGGTACATGAGAGGGTGAAATTTCCGCTCTATCTGCTTGAAATGTGGTCGGTACATGATAAAAGGAAATGTTTATATTACCAATATGGAAGTCTCGTGGGAATGGATAACCCCATTGGAATTCTGTAAATGCGGTGAAGCTAAAATTATATGCACCTACGAATATAGTTCATAAATATACTTTATATTTTCATTAAAAAGGTATCTAAATGAAAATTTCTATTATAGGCTCTGGATATGTTGGAACGATTACAGCTGCATGTTTTGCTGATGTTGGGCATGAAGTTATTTGTGTGGATATAGATGAAAAAAAAGTGCAGCAGATCAATGCTGGAATTCCATCGATCTATGAGGAAGGTCTGGAAGAATTGCTTAAGAAATATGTAGGGAAAAGATTAATTGCAACCACAGACAATGAACTTGCAGTTTTTAACACCGATATCTCTTTCATTTGCGTTGGAACCCCTTCTGAGGTAGGTGGAAGCATAAACCTCTCAATAGTACGGTCAGCGACCGAAAGCATTGGCTCTGCCCTTGCAAAAAAGAATGGTTACCATGTGGTAGTAGTTAAAAGTACGGTGATTCCAGAGACCACCGAAAAGTTTGTTCTGCCTATTCTGGAAGAGAAATCAGGAAAAGTTGCAGGCAAAGATTTTGGGATTGCGATGAATCCTGAGTTCTTGAGGGAAGGAAAAGCTATCTATGATTTTATGCACCCGGACAAAATAGTAGTCGGATCAATTGATGCAAGTTCTGAAGATCTTGTCTCGGAACTGTACCTGAATTTTGAATGCGAAATAACCCGTACCAACCCCAAGACTGCTGAAATGATCAAATATGCAAATAATTCCTTTTTGGCAACCAAAATTTCCCTTTCAAACGAAATTGGAAATATCTGCAAGAAAATGGGAATTGATACATATGATGTCATGAAAGCCGTGGGTAAAGACAGCCGTATTTCTCCTCTATTTCTAAATTCGGGTGCCGGATTTGGAGGTTCTTGCTTTCCAAAAGATGTTCGGGCTCTAATAAGCAAAGCAAAAGAAATAGGGTATTCACCGACTATTCTTGAATCTGTGCTTGCAGTTAACGAAAATCAGCCACTAATGATGGCTGAACTTCTTCAAAAAAAAATCGGAGAATTTAAAGACAAAAAAATCGCAGTTTTAGGCCTTGCTTTTAAGAATGATACCGATGATATCCGAGAATCAAGGGCTATTCCATTGATAACCGAACTTCTGAGACTCGGAGCTAAAGTATCTGCATACGACCCGCTTGCTGCTGAAAATATGAGAAGAGTCTTTCCAACAGTTAGATACCATAAAAGCGCAAAAGAAGCTTTAAAAGGTGCAGATGCCTGCCTTGTTGTAACAGAGTGGGAAGAATTTAAGAAATTGGATTCAGAGTTTGAAGTAATGAAAAACAGAATTGTAATTGATGGAAGAAGGGTAATTAAAGCAAAAAGTATTGATTATGAAGGGCTTTGTTGGTAAGAAGAGGGATTGGGGTAGATGGGCCCAATATTATGGGTTCATTTAGTGATCAAAGAACCGAAGTCTTTAGCTTCAAATCTGTTTGCATAAAAGGTTTCTTGGGAAACATTTGAGAAATAGAACTTCACATTAGAAGAGTCAATTCAATTTTATTTCAGAAATTTTTGTAACTCTTCAGCCTACAAAAAAGTTAATTGATACTCATTTCGACGTAATGAGATGGTGTATACCATTTCCAGTCTCAATGATTAACATTGTCATCTAAGTAATGCTATGAAATCCTAACAAAATCTGAGCGTTAGTAATCGCCGAAGATGAACAATTCGGTTCTACAGCGAACGATCCTACTAAAAGGATTAATGCCAGCAAAAATCTCATTGTTCCTGATACTGAAATATTCAACTCAGACTCGATCAAGTTTGAAATAGGCGGAAACGCTACAAAAACTACCATCAACATGAATACTGCTGATAAATATTCATGTACTATAATCATTCCTAAAGCGATTACTATAAAGCATAATCCAAATATCCAACGGATCATTCCACTTAATGTTATTTTTACTGGTCCTTTTTGATACATTTGTATACCCCAATTTAAATTTTGCTGTTAATATACAAACCTAATAATAGATAGATCAATATATAATAGTTGTTCTCGTCTTTTGCAAAGTTAATACTTAATTGAGTCTCTTATGATTGCATATTCTCTAGATCGTATCCATAAATGATACATGGGATATTATTAAAAAATCGGTTAATATAAATTTACTATTGAATCATAGTAAAGATGGCTCTTGATATTTTTTTGATTAGGATGAACCATTACAAACTTTTTGATATATTCATGTTTCCTGCTTGTAGCTCCGAATGAGGGAATAAACTAATAAACGGTGACTATCTTATAAAATTTATTTGTTTGAAAATTGTACTAAAAGTTCAGAGAATTTAGATCCATCACATGAAGTTCAAGTTGATCCTTAGAAGCCAAATCAGCCTTTTCCCAAGATTTTTGTCCTGCAATCGTACTCATTTCTATAATAGCTTCCATTTAACGTACTCCATGATTATATTCTTCTACACTTAGTAGAGCATGTAACAAATTATAGTCGCTGTTTGCGGTTTAATTCACACGAGAATATTTGCTCTAGCTAATTCACTCAAATGCAAGCTACACCGCATATGTACACACATATAAAATTTATTTGTCCATTTGCCTATTATTATTCATTTAAAGTTAGATTTATATTTAAGCTACAGTTATATTGAGAAAATAGATTGCATTCTTGCGTGCATTTGCAGAAAGTAGGTTCTTCACTTGCCTACTCCTTTTCTCCTTTTTTCTTAAAGTCAAGAGAAAGAGAGTTGATACAGTAACGTTTTCCTGTTGAGGTGGATCCATCTTCAAAAACATGCCCAAGATGACTTCCACAACTGGAACAGACTACCTCAATCCTGTGCATAGAATGACTGTTGTCCTTCAAAAGCTGGACAGTACCACTGGAAATCACTTCATAAAAACTTGGCCAGCCGGTTCCTGACTCAAATTTCTCATCGGAGGAAAAGAGCTCCTGCCCGTAGGCAGCACACGTCTAAATTCCATTTTCCTTGTTATAACATAATTTGCCTGGAAAAGGCATTTCTGTGCCTCTTTGTCTCAGTACATTATACTGTTCAGGAGTCAGAACCTTTTTTCATTCTTCTTCAGACTTCTCAATTTTGTTTTGTGCCAATCACAAACCCCCTTTACATATAAATTAATCATTCGCGAAATATAAATTAAAAATTCCCGAAATATAAATTGATTATTCGTGAAATATAAATTAATCATTCCCGAAATATTTTCCCTCTTCGAAGTAAATCTTCAGAATTAGAGTAAATTAATTTAAACTATCAAATTACTTTTTCTGAAAAAAGTTGGGAAAATTAGGAAAATTTCACCGAAAAAAATGAAACTGTCATAGTTAGGTTTTAGAATAGACTATGATCTATCCAAAATAATCCAAAAATTCGAGTGTTATGCTTGCTTGAGTGTAAAGTATAGGTATTCATATGCTTTTGATTGTCCAGAAACTCTAAATTGTCATTTATACCGTCTCTATTAATCATACCATACATCACATGCTAGAAAATAACTGTATCTATGTTTCCCTGACGATGACCCCAAAATTGGGGAATTATCCTGTGAACCCGTTTTTGGTACTCCCGGTATTCATCACCAAACTGTGATACAAGNNGTCATAAAGGGAGTGAGCCAAATTATGATCAGTCCTGATAGCAGAAAGGGATCTCTTACCCATCGGTAAATGCCTCGAATATTTAGGGAACTTGCTTCAGGAGTATTTGGTGCAGATAGCTGTGAGCGTATTTTGAATCTATTGGGTGCATCCAGCAAAGCTCTAGGAGCAATGGTTGCAGCAATAAATTGTCCACCGATCATCAGCCAGCGCCAGGGTGAAGGTATTATGTAGAGAAACGGTCCTGGATTTTTGTAGAGCAGGTATGCGAGCGGCAATACAGTTAGCAATGCGATGAGGTTGAATACTGGCATATACAACAATTCTGCCCTAGAACCCAAGATTCTAGTGACACAGCGTTTGAAGAACAGGCTTGCCATAAGACTGTGAATAGCTGCGAATGCCACCAACAAAAAAACAAGGATAAGTATAAACAAAACCAATTCCAATAATCTCCAATTTTCTATTTGAATAACTTGTACTTAGCATTTGTGACTTGACGAAGCTGTCAAATCTTTTGATGTGAATCCATTTTCCAAAGCCTGTCTTAAAATTAAATTTCATTCTCATTCAAATACCCTGCAGCTTGCTGCGGGGATGGAAAACTTCCCCGATAACCGTTGTTAAATAATCAATTTATATTTTTTGCTACATTTGTACTGTAAATGGAACTAAGACATGCAAACCATTGTGTATATAAAATAAGATACCACATGGTTTTTTGTGTGAAATACCGTAAAAATCTTCTTTTAGGGACAGAACTCGTCAACTTTTTGAAAAACGTATGCTTTGAAATTAGTGAAATATGCTTTGAAATTAGTGAAAGAT
>PMJC01000038.1 GCA_003157235.1 Methanosarcina sp. | reverse complement strand
CCTAGCTGTGTTTTCAGTTCGGGGAGTGATGAGACCAGCATCCAGCTATTTGCGGGCAATTCACGTGGCAGCCAGTAAAGTGATTTTGCATTATCGGAATCTGATAGTTGATCAAGAGCATCCAGAAATAACAATATCGGCTTTTGCTGTGTACCTAACGCCAGACACTTATTAAATATTTCAGATAAGCCGTTCAGTTCATACAGATTCTTTTCTCTCCCTTCGCCAGCAAGGGTTTCAAGTGTAGTGCCAAATTCCTTTGCAATTTGTCCGGATATGCTTTGCAGAAGTGATATAATATTTGAAGAGTGTGATGTTGTTCCAATAAACCGGTAGATTATAANNAACTCTTTTTTCAGTACTATTATTAAGATACGAATTCAGGGTTTTCAAAATATCATCCCGTCCGCAGAAATGTTCTGTAAGTTTATCTTTAAATTCGGAATGAAGTTTTACCTCGTGACTTATTTCATCTGGACTGATAATAGTTTTAAGTTGCTCTTTTATAATATTTTCAAGGAAATTATAGATAGTATTTCCAAAACCGTTCGGAGCATCTATCACTGTCTTTCCATCTTCCCATTTAGCTTTATAAGGGATGTAATGATCACATAGTTTTGTCTTCAACTTATCTTTTAATTCGTTGAGTTGTTTTTTACAGTATGGATCAGGTTGTTTACTGTTTGAATCAGACTTCACATCAATAAGATCAATAAAGCCATCAGCCGATTTATCAGATGGTAATCCTTCTGTTTCTCGTATCATCGCAAGCACATGATCTTCCGGTTTTTCTTTTACATCAACCGGGTTAAGAGCTCCTGACATTATTTCCTGGTGCGTGGCTGATGTGAAATATTTAATACTGTGTTCCTCGCTGAAGTGTAGTTGGTTAACTGCCTCACGCAAAGCGGACTGTAACCTTTTTTCAACCTTTTCCCAGATTACATAATCGGTATATTCTTCTCCTCTCGGTTGTAGCACATATTCAGGTGGAATGGCATTGGAATCCAGACAATACCAACTATCCAGCAAATCTGCTTTTTGAATGTCAGTTACTGAACGAATTTTTAGCATTTCTGTTTCCGGAATTTTTGTGGGAATAGGTTGCCAACCATACTTGTCACCCAGCAGGATGAGGAAGTTCGGTTTGGGAGATATTTTCTGGCAGCGCGCTATCTCATTCAGACAGATCTCCAGGGTTTTCTGATTGAGTTGCGATTCTTCATTTACTCCCCAGCGTAAATCAACGGCCTGGAATCTAGCACTGTTTTCTTCACAGAACTTTTCAAGTTTCGGGAATACTTTTTTCTGGAGGATACTACGCTCCTCTTTCATATCTGTAAAGGTCGAGCTCACGAATACACGAAAGATTTTAGTTTGTTGAGGCATGGGATTGAGGAATAGATAAAACTATAATGATTCTTAGAGGATTAAATTTAATGAAATTTTTTTATCACTTTATAGGCATTGCAACTCTTTTTTCTCATCATAGTTATTTATTTTAAATTTATTACACTTTTGGGATCTGCATCCAACATTATATGAAAAGATAGAATTCATATATTATGCCAATCAATATAACGAGTTATTATACAGGCATTTAAGAAAGTGATAAGTTGAGATGATAGAGTTGATTTAGTAGAGATTATGTTTGAGATAACTTAAACCCCATTAAGTCAACCCTTAAGGTGAAATTATAAAAAAAACTATGGAACAATCATTTTGGTTTCAACTCAACCCTTGATTCTCAACGAAAAACATAATATTTATTTCAGAGATCTACATATACCTCATACCCAATCTTCGCCAGCAGAACAGGTATATTCTTTATCGGATCATAATCATATTTCCTGATTTCCTCACTCAGATCATCCCATTTAACAATACAGGGATTCAGTTTTTTCTTAATATCCTTGGTGGCTCCATACCGCCAGCCTGCCAATAAACGTTCAGCATTCCAGCGAGCATGTTCCAGCTGAGCCAGACGGTCTATATCTTTAAGGATTGCATCCAATGGAAAAACTTTTGGATTATCTGATTTTCTGATGCCCAGACCGACCTGGTTCAGGAGATGTTCATAGAATTCAACCTGCTTCAGATTAGATGATTTTAGTTTCGGATCGAGTTTGTCCCATGACATTACCACTTTCAAATCGTCAATGTTTTGAGTGTCGGGTTTGAGAGATCTTAACCGTTCCTCCCTGTAGAAATTATGCACTTCCTCAGCTAACTGTTGGGTTTCCTGAGGAGAAAAACTTATTTTCCTGTTTTGGTTAACAAGCGCCCATATCGTATCAGGATCGGGTGGAAGAATAAGTAAATTGGATTCTTGATTCCACAAAGGATTTTGAATTATGTTATCTACCGCACCTCCCGATTTGTCTATCAGGGCTATGTTGATTCCTAGACTAAGAGCGAAAGAATATTCAAGTTCCGAAATTGTCTTGCCATTTATTCCGAAAACAAGAATTTTATCAACCGTTATATCACAGAGCAGTATGTCGACCCAATACTTAAAAGCATCCAGAAATGAAAATGTACTTGTCCCTGATGTTATATACTCATCATAACCGGTCCCTCTTTTTACATTTTGCGGAAGATTTGCCGGCATATACCCCAGGAGCTCGTAGTTCAAAGTATCAAGTTGACGAAGTTTAGCGGTCAGTGTGCCTACAATACCAGGCAGGCCGGTGTTGGTGCCCCCACAGATTACACTTCCTTCGAAATCGCGCAATGCATTCTTGATATAATTCTCATATTCCTCCTGTTGTTTCGGCTCCATTGATCCCGATTTTCCAGCTATAACCAATACATTGCCAGAGAAGTAAACTCCGGGAGTACGGAACTTTTCAAGATAGTCTTTTGCTTCAGTGTTACCACAAATTTTCCAGCATATAAGGTGAAGGATACCTGATAGAACGGAAGTTTTCTGTTGTTCCCCTATTTTTTTCAGCATCTCTAAACTATCGGTAAAGGAATTTTCAGAATATGGCACTTTTTTTAAGCGTACTAATTGTAATAATTCTATGAGATTTCGAATACTTTCGTTTTCGTCGCCCAGCAGCCAGTTTGAGATGGCAATTGAAATAAAAGCATCAACAGATTCGATACCGATTTCGATATGTTCCCGGCATTTGGTGATAATTCCACGGAGAGAAAATGCAAACTCATCTATATCGGCTGTGCAGTCTCTCTGCTCACCAAGTTTTTCGACGATGGAATGCAGCATGTAATAAGGATTATCGGGAGAAAACTTTCTGGCTTTGGTAAGTAACCTGGCAATTTCACCGGAAGATGATCCTTTAAGTGTATAAATTTTTGCAAGTAAAAAACTTGCTTTCGAAATATCAAGAAAATAATGGGAATCATCCGCAAAAAATTGCAAAGACTCTTCTATCAATGACATGCCTTTTTGGAAATCGACTCCTTCTGGTAGTTTTTTATTTTTAATGCATATTGCATAACCCAGCTCATATTTTAACCGGCCAATAAAATCTGTTTTCTTTAGCACTTCAATTTTAGAAAAAGGAGGGGTCAGAAGGGATATAATATCGTCCCACTTTCCCTGCAAATTATATATTACTGTCAGCTTCAGGAAGTTTTCGATAGTTTTATCGTTGATATCCGGGTTTATTTCAATAAGAGTTTTAAGAACGAAAACTTCATTCTCGAGTTTAACCACATCAGGGGTAGGACGATAGTTTACCGAATATTGGTCAAGCGTTTCGGAAATTTTGACGAAAGAGTTATCCACTTCTTCCAAAAGTGCAGCTAACCTGGCTGATTCTCTCTGCCATTGTTTTGGTACATTGATACGTGTTTTGTAAATACGGTCGTGTAGAATATCGGCCCAGACATGTTCATTGAAAGTACGTATCTGTATTTCAGCTTTCAGATCCTGAATAGCTTTAGGGATAGGGATCCCTAAAATCTCATCCTTGACCGGAGTTACAATATAATGAACAGACCTGTAACCAAATTCACCGACATTCAATCGAGTTTTTACATCTATACTGTTGGCTTCATCCACCTCAAAATTCTCACGTATGAATTTACTTATCTCCACCACCTGACTTTCGAAATGAACAATAGTTCTGGCACCGCAAAGATCTGTCATGTCGAGTAAAGGATTCTTGTACTTGTCTTTCCGGATAATCTTTTCGGAGAAACTTTCTATTTTTTTTGCCCTTGCCTGGACTACTCCGAGCGGGGCATAAATATCAACCGCTTTCTTAAGTATTTCATCGAGTATTTTGGCATAGATTTTATAATCCTCCTGTCGGAGTCTGAACTTTTCAATATCTTCTCTGTGTTTGGAAATAGGTATCTTAGCCATATATGTAGTTTTAAAATTTAAAACTAGTCAGATTTATGTTTGCTATATGTCAAATATCATCAGGCTTCTTTTGAGTTCACCGGCAATATTTTTATCAATTCCTTCTGCATAAGGCATAATATGCAAATCGGTTTCTTCAATATACCTTTTGATGAATTGTAGTTCCTTTGTCGCCGGAAGAGAATTGATATTTGATAATCTGTCGGCCAGTTTAAGCACTCTTGCCCTGTGAGAGCCCTCCTGCATTATTCTTTCAAGAAACTGATCTTTTGGTTCTTCTATATCATTTTCGATCCGTATGGATAGTTCTTTAACCAGATCAAACACTTCTTTTCCATCTTCGTCGATAGTCATAACACCCTCAAAACTAGAAAAACCAACTTTCTCACCATCCTCAAAGAGGTCATGGATAAGAGAGGCTTTTAAGAGGATCGGATCTTCGTAACCATATTCTAAAAGGATCGCAAATGTTTCTATCTGATGTCTGAACATATTTCCGGTACCTCTTCTTTTTTTCTTTATCAGCAATCGGGATAACTCAATATAAGGCCAAAGGTTAATATTCATTTTAGTAAATAATTTCTGAAAGAGATTATATAAAGATAAAAAGTTCAATCTATCCCGGATGGGTTTGTTGCAGAACAAATATACAAAATCCCGGGTCCTTTGATTAAATAACCCGGGATTTTCTGGGGTGGAAGATGGGGCTCGAACCCACGACTTTCGGAACCACAATCCGACGTTCTAACCGACTGAACTACATCAACCGTTTCAGGAGTGCAAAATAAGGTCAAAATTTCTATTTCACAAAATTTTAAATTTATTTTCTCAAGAGGTTGTCAATTACTATCTTT
>PMJC01000451.1 GCA_003157235.1 Methanosarcina sp. | reverse complement strand
ACGTGCCGTTTTCGCGTCTGCTGTACCTTTTGTTTTTTTCATAACCTGCCCGACCAGAAAGTTCAGGGACTTTTCTGCACCACCTAGGTAGTCTTGTACTGCACCTATGTTTTCAGCGATCGTTTCGTCAACAGCCTTACTTACGATATCATCTTCAGCTTTGGATAGCTCTTTTTCTTCTATAATCTGGGAGGGAGATTTTTCGCCCTTGCCATCCAGGATGCTACGGATGACCTCAACCGCAGATCTGTCACTGATTTTGCCTTCGGCAAAAAGGGGAACCAGTTCTACCATATCGGAGACCTTAAAAGAATTTTCTATTTCCGTGCCTTTTGTATTGATGAAGAAGATCTTCTTTCCATCGTAAGAGGAAATTGCAAGGTCACGGTAATTTAACTCACCGAGTAAAACATCTGCAGTCCATGTAGCTGCAATTTTCGGATCCACACCTTTTGCACAGATGCTTTCATAAAAGTCGGCGAGCATTATCTTGGACGTGAGGGCTCTTGCATGCATATCAGTGATACAGTACTCTTCGATGAAACGCACACGTTTGGCGTCTGGAAGTTCCGGAAGCATTTCCCGGACAGAATGAATCCAGCCAGCTACACGCGTGGGCATAAGGTCAGGCTCGCGAAAGTAACGGTAGTCTTCTGCTTCTTCTTTTGTCCTCAAGGAAATTGTCACGCCTCGCTCCTCATCGAAGTGGCGAGTCTCCTGAATGATTTTTCCACCGCGGAGGATTACGTTCTTCTGGCGCATGATCTCGTAAAGAAGGGCTCTTTCAACTCCTTTATGGGAGGATATATTTTTGATTTCAACGCGAGTGCCCCAGTAGACAGAAACGTTTGCATCCACACGCATTGCCCCTTCCAGATTTCCATCAAAAATATCCAGATATTCAAGGATGTTCCTGAACTTGTCAAGGAACCGTCTGGCTTCCTTGGGGGTGCGTATATCGGGTTCTGTGACGATTTCAATCAAGGACATTCCTGACCGATTGTAATTTATAAGAACTCCTTTGGACTTTTCAATGCTTCCCAAGTGAACAAGCTTGCCAGGGTCTTCTTCCATGTGAGCTCTGGTGATCCCAATTACATGCTCTCCGTCTTCTCCTTCGATCATAACTTTTCCTTTGCTTACTATTGGGAAGTCGTATTGTGTGACCTGAAAACCTTTTGGAAGATCTGGGTAGAAATAGTTCTTTCTGTGGAACTGAGTCTCTTCAGCAATTTCTCCTTCAAGAGCAAGTCCTACCTTAATTGCGGCTTCAACTGCTTTTTTATTCAGGACAGGGAGCGTTCCTGGCAAGCCCAGGCAAATAGGACAGGTATGAGCATTCGGAGCTGCATTATGATAATCAGAAGAACAACCACAGAACATTTTGGTCTTAAGCTTGTTTAGCTGGACATGAATTTCAAGACCAATTCTGACACCTTCAGGGTTTTCGTAGACCATTTATGCCACCTCTAAGGGTCTCTTTGTGTGGTAATCGGTATTCTGCTCAAATGTGTACGCAGCTCTTAGGACAGTCAGCTCTTCAAAGAGTTTCCCTATTATCTGAAGTCCAATTGGAAGACCATCAGTAAAGCCACAAGATATGGAAATGGATGGTACACCTGCAAGATTTATCGGGCAGGTATTCACATCTGAGAGGTAGAGAGTTAGAGGATCTTCAATTTTCTCCCCGATCTTGAAAGCAGGATTCGGCATAGTCGGAGCCATTAGAAGGTCAAATTTTGCAAGAGCTCTATCAAAATCCTGTTTTACAAGGGTTCTGATCTTCAAAGCTTTTAAATAATATTTATCATGATAACCCGCAGAAAGAGCATAAGTTCCTAGAAAAATCCTTCTTTTCACCTCTGTACCAAAGCTCTCAGCTCTTGTCTTTGAAACCATAGCATTCCAGTTTTCGCCGTTCTCTCTAAATCCATAACGTGTTCCATCAAAACGGGCAAGGTTTGAGGAGGCCTCACTCATTGCAATAATATAGTATGAAGCAAGAGCATACTTTATATTGGGCATTGAAACCTCTTCCCAGGTCGCTCCAAGACTTTCATATTTGTGTATAGAATTCCATACCGCCTTTTCAACATCTGGGTGAATACCTTCTCCAAAAAACTCTTTTGGAATCCCTATCTTCAGGCCTTTTACATCGTTAACCAAAGCTTTCTGATATGCTATTTTTCTGTCAATTGAAGTCGAATCTCTGCGGTCATAGCCTGCAATAACATCCATGAGAATTGCGATATCTGCCACGTTGTTCGCAAGAGGACCTACTTGTTCGAGGGAATTTGCATAAGCAATCACTCCATACCTGGAAACTATCCCATAGGTTGGTTTAAGCCCAACAACACCGCAGAAAGCTGCAGGGCAGCGCACAGATCCGCCAGTATCAGAACCAAGTGCAAAAGGTGCTTCTCCTGCTGCAACAACAGCTGCACTGCCTCCAGAAGATCCTCCAGGTACCCTTTCAAGGTCCCAGGGATTTGCAGTAGGCCCAAAATAGCTGGTTTCCGTAGAGGATCCCATTGCAAATTCATCCATATTTGTTTTCCCAAGGATTACGGCGCCTGCAACAAGAAGCTTTTCTACAACATGGGCATCGAATGGTGGAATATAGCCCTCAAGGNNAAATATTATCCTTTATTGCAATTGGTACACCTGCAAGAAGACCATCTTGCCCTTCATTATCTATTTTTTTTGCTTGCTCAATAGCTTTTTCAGAAACTGATATATAGCCATTAATTTTGCTCTTTCTTATAACTTCTAGGTAGCTGGATATTACTTCTTCGGCTGAGCTTTCTTCAATTTGCTCTTTAACCTGTGCAACACTCATCCATTTTGCCATCAANNACCTCTCCTCAGCCAATTTTCGGAACCCTGAAAGTCCCATCCTGTTTATATTCGGTATTTGCGAGAACAATTTCCTGTGGGAGGCACTCTTCTATCACATCCTCCCTGAACACATTATAAATCTCAGCTACATGATAAGTGGGGATTATATATTCGGTTGGCAATTCATCCAGCTGTCCGAAGTATTCCAATACTGAGTTAAGTTTTTCCATGAATTCGACCTTTTCCTGCTCATTGATGTCAATACGAGCAAGCCAACCAATATGTTCTACATCTTCTTTTGTGATCATAAAATTCCTCAAAAACAGAGTGATCTTGAATAGAATGTCATTGGTACTGCATAATAGAAACAGGTTAATGAATAAATATATATTCATCTCCCAAATTGAGCTACCAAGTTTTGATTCAGAAATACAGGTACTTTTCACTCAATTCGCTCGTTCAAGAGAACTATTAATGACACTGGGACCAAACTTCGATCAGGCCAACTAAAAAATAATGGCAGATGCCCTTTTTAGTTTATGTCTCCCTCTCAGGAGAACGATTTATTTATTTGAAGTCTCAAGTCTTCTGTCTCAACCGAATTTCGCTTCTACATCAAGATGTTCTTTGACTCGCTCAAAAGAACTTTTTTATTTATTTGGAGTTTTTAAGCCTTAAAATCCTCTGTCAAAGTCATGCATCTGAACCTCAGTCATTTTTGCCAGGTAGAATACTTTTTCAAATTAGTCATCTGTAAAATGCTGAGCTTTGATTTACCATTTGTCTACAGTTCTATTGAATATTTGTTTAGCATCATCAGAATAATCAGGAGAATAGTTGACAAGCCTCTTGAGCTGCCATCTACATCAAATAATATATCCGATTTTAAAGCTATAGATAATTGCAAAAATTGTAAGAAGAACTGCCGTGTTCGTCAAAATCACTAATCTTGAAGACATGTTCTTGTCAGTCTTTCAGAATAATTTCAAACCTTCCTTTCTGGATTTTAATCCTATCTTAATTTTCAAATTTAATCCCATAGCTTTCATCAATGCTTTTAATTCTCTCATTGTTGAAATGTGCCATGCTAAAGAGTCACATTTTAAGGATTCCAGCACATCAAGAGAAGAAAAGGCCGTATGAACCTTTTTGTATTTTAGTGACGGTATCGAGATTGTAGCTTGTCCTAAAAAAGGCTATAATATCCATTCCCTATTTTATAGAACTCATAGAAAGACTTCAATAGCCATGGAATAGTAATAGATGCTACCGTTTCTCTTGAAGATATATTTCCTGGTTTTTGTTTCTATGGACACATGTCTTTAGTGTTTTTCTTTTGACCGATTAATAACCACCAAACAATCCATCAGTATTCATCTAAGGCATACCGAAGGAGAGTTAACACAGCTCTTCTGTCTTTACCCTTTATTTGGGCATATCAGACCTTGCTTCATACACATAACAATAGTATCGAATCTCTTCAGTTTCTAAACCATCTCTACAAATAGGATAATATCAAAAAAATTATTCAATGTAATTCAATAATTGATTATAACAAAAAATGACTTCACTCATGGTATAAATACAGTCAACTCACTATCTGATCTTCTGAATTATGTAACATCGTTTGATACAATAACTTTACCTGATGAAGCAAACTATAGCTATCAAGAAGTTCTTAATGTTTCATCTCATGCTGCAACACCTTCTACAAATCTCTTGAATCTACAACCAACGATCTAAGGTAAGAAATATCAAAAACAAAAGTTATTTCATATTCTACTCTTTAAATTTTTATAAGATTCAATTCTGTGAAATAGTCTTTCTGCATTTAGGAAAATAAATGATGACATTTTTAAGATGATGGATCTTAAAACTAAGTTCAAAACATTTCTTTTAATTTCCATAATATTCCATAGAGGATTTCGAGAAGCCCAAATTTTTAGCCGGTTGTATATATAAGTAATTTGTTTAAATTTGAGGTTCATCGAAATTATCTAAAGTACAAATATAGTTAGTTAATAAAAGTTATTTGGGACGTTTCAATCACTGCAACAAGCTGCAAGGTATTCGACTGTAATAAGAACAACAAATATGATGGAAAGGATTAACAAAAAACTTAAAAAAAGAAGAGAATTGATGGGGATTTCCTAATGAGGAATTAGTATTGAGACTAGCAGCCTGAATGCTCATTGATATAAATGAAGACTGAATAACGCGAAACAAGTATATAGTAATGGAACAGTAATCAAAAAAGACGATTCAGGGGTATAGAGCAGATTTTACAGAAAATTATGCATGCTACCTTTTTTATAATTTTCGGGTTTTTGATTGATTAAAGCCAATTGATAGCAGAATTAATGGGAAATTTTAGTGACTCCATAAAATATTTAAACTCGATTTATCCATCTGACTCTAATTTAGTTCGAACAACTTACAAATAAGTCTGAATTTCTTTGAATAAATATTACAAAATAATCCACCTCTAAATTCATCTACGCCCATATTCTCAGGAAGGATCAAAAATGGCTATGAAACCAAGAATTACAGAATCTCCTCATGTTCGCTTGATTGATCTTAAGTCAAAACCTTTCTTTATAGTAGCTTCCGTAGAAGTCGGAAACACTACAACCAAATCTATCCTTACAGCTACCAATATGGATACTTGCAGGACCCATATAATAAATAAAATCGTTAGAATGACAAGAGATGTCCGTCCTCCAAAACCCAATGAAGTCATATTTGGGAAGACGCTTACAGGTGTGGAACTTACTCGTGAGTCCGTCGCAGATCTGGTGCGCGCCACGCTAACTGAATCTATGGAAAAAGCTAACCTGGATATAAAAACCGATCTGAACTTCGTTGTCCGCTCCACTGGTATAGTTGCAGGTTTCGATTCCCCCGATGAAATTGGTGAATTTATCAAAGGTCTGGCAGATGGCTGTCTTATGGCAGGAGTCCCACCAAAAAATATGACACCTCCGATGTCTATTTCAAATATCGTTCAAAAGCTCCAGAAATACAGCAAACTGGATAAAGTAATCTTTGATGGAGCTGTAGCCGGAGTAATCCCACCTATAGGTTCAACTGGTATTGAAATTGTTGCAAATGAAATGGAGGGGGAGCTTGCGACAGCAGGAATTAAGGAAGCAGCTAAACTTACAGATGTAGATTTTAGGAACCCCTGTATTTCGATCGATTTCGGTACTACTCTGGACGGCAGGATCACAAGCCCTGACCTGCCGTACGCAAAAACCATTGGAAACTTCTGCGGTTATGCAGGAGCAATTCCTGATGCGATTATTCGAGGTTCGGAAATAGTAGATCCCAAAGTAGGGACTGCTCTAGAAGTTTTTGAGAAACAGAAACCACCTTCTTTCCTCACCTTGAAAATAAAAGCTAAAACTATTGAAGCTTATGCAAAGCGCATCCATGAACTTATTATAATAGAAAAGGTTCCAGTGGGTAGAAAGAGGTATGGAAGCGTGCCTGTAAGGCCAGACGCAGCCGAGCAGATAGGTGTGACACTTATAGGCTGCGATGTAGGTGAAAACGGTACAAATATGGATAAACTTAGTACTATAGGAATGGAAATATGTAAGATCCACGGACTTCAGGTTGTTTATGCTATTATTGACGAGGTAATGGCAGGAGTGGTATGCAAACTAATCGAGATCGCAAGAGAAGAGAATCTTATTTTTGAAGATACAACTATCGGAATTACTGGCAGAGCTGGCATTACAGGAAATAAACCCAAACTGATTCTGCAGTGCCTTGAAAAAATGAACCTTACTCCTAAAATAGATGAGCGGGTAGTTTTTGCAGATGATGGGCTTGCCAGAGGCGCAGCTGTGATGGCCCGCTGTATGAACTCTCTGGGTTCTTCACAAAACCCTCTCGGCGGCAGCCATGGAGGGAAATGCATTCTTGCACAAAGAATGAAACTACAGGAAAAAAGATATAAGAAATAGTGATTTAATAAAATGATTTCAAAAATAAAGACTTTTTAATACCTTGTGGGATCACAAAAATTCGACATTAATTCCACTGGCAATTGACCGCAATCAATTAAAAACTCAGAAAATGATAAAAATTCTCATGGTAAATTTCAGCGATTCCCGAAGATGTAAAAACCCGAACTAGACATAAATATATATTTCATAATGCATAGAATGGGCTTCATAAATTTGTTTTATTCATATAATTAAAAATTAAATCTTGTTTTTTTTGATTTTCAGCATGTATCGAAGATGTCGATAAAACCAAATTTTTGGCTGGTTGTTTATAAAGCGCATGTAAGCGATTTGTTGAAAGCGGTGGTTTATCAAAATTCTCTATCATTTTCAGGAAGTTTATGTGCAGAAGAAGTGTTTTTGTTTTGTAAGAAACCACTGTATTAATTAATATGATCCATCAAATTTAAGTTAAAATGCCTCATTTTGAACGATTTAGAGTTCAAATCTGGAGATAAAAAATAATAAAAAGATTCCAAAAAGAAGAAAAATATAAATGTAAAACCTGAAGATTGTTAAAATGAATGCAAATAATTAACCTCCTGCTCCTCCACCTCCTGCTTTTCCGAGCTCAAATCCCTGAAGTGTTTCACTTGTTTTCCTAAATCTTTCTTCCAGTTCATCGACAGTAAATTCCCTTTCTTCTTTCTTTCCACTAGGTTTGATGGCAGTTTTTTCTAGGGTATCTTCCTTATACCACAGATCGGTACTCTCGAGCAGAACCCACACTGTACCCTGCTCATCCTTTTTGATGTCATTCACACGACTTACAGTATCGGAATTTACGTACTTTACAACATCTCCCACTTCAATTATATTCTTGTTACTCCCTACTGTTGTTACCTCGTCAGCTTCAGCCATGTTCTCACCTCAAAAGTTTCCAAGACAATTGTATTCAAGCCCGGAAAGTCCTCCCTCTTGTTAATTAATTATAGGTTATCCAGTCCATCTAATAAATTTTATATGGCCTGAATTCTTCAAGATTTCTACTCAGTGCATATTTCAAAAACTTTCAAATTTCCAAAAAAATAAGTCCAATATCAATGTTTTTCATCCGACATCCCATAGATGTACAAAAATGTATNNCTTTCGGCAAAAGCATTGTGCCTGTGGATGCTTTCTTCATTGGTTTGTTTGATAGTAATTACTGCATTATCAGGGAGATTAGGAAAGTTTTTTACGATATTATCTGCCATAGTTCTTACGCAATCTTCCACGAATTTCGGATTCTTATGAGCAGTTTCCACAACAACTTTCTCATCGGCGCGTTTCAAGACCTCAAACACACTGGAACTCATGGAACGCTCAATAATATTGATAATATTTTCTAAAGAAACATCAAAGTCATGTGCAACCTTGATAGAGATAATACCCCTGCCACGTTGGTTGTGGGTAGCCATTGGAACCCTTTCCAAGAATTTTAGAATCGTTTCCTTATCAACTCCCAGTTCTGAAAGCTCATTTGCAGCTTTATCTATCATAATCTCCTGAGCACATGGACAGGCTGTCATTCCTACAACTTCGGCACCTATGAGCTTCTTTAAATTAAAGTAGCCATTACCTCCGTGTCCCTTTATAGCAGAAGCTTCAGCAAAGATATTTACAACTTCTTGGCATCTGATCCCTGTTGATGGAGAAGCGCGCCTAATCATGTATTCACTTTTCATACGGACTTCGGCCTGATTGGCATATTCATGCCTACCAAGCAAATTATATGCGATATCACTGCAAAGCTGCTCAATTTCATACACAGGAGTGCTGAGCACCTTTTCCAGAACCTCATCTACGGCTTCGAAATTTCTTGAAAGATTTGCTCCCTTCCGGTCGCATGGCAGGTCAACAAAAACGTCAAAAGTTGAAATCAGTACGACAGGCCGTTTGTCTTTACGTTTGATCTCAACAAGTTTTTTCATATTTGTTACCCCAACACGGGTAAGGTTAATAGCTACACTTGGTTTGCTGGCCTGGACGTCCGGGAGGTTAAAACTGCAATGTTCCATGTTGACCAAATCCGTGAAAAAATGAGTTTTTAATTTGTAGAACGAATTATTGGCAGATACATACTTTCATAACATATACTTGGAAAAATATAGGCATTCCTTAGTTAATTTGTTGATATCATTCCAATGAAATCTGAATCTCATTCCGAGGTCGTTCTTGTCCAGTGTCCTGGAAAAGCCCGAACCCATTGGCTACGAGCAATAAAAATAAAAACTTAATCTATATTCGAGAAATCGGTTATCAAATATCAACCACTTAGAGTGCATTACAAAATTTAATAACCATAAGGAGTTTTAACATGTAAAGCTTATGCTTTCGAGATTTTCTTCCAAATGTATAAAATATGATAAAAATCAAAATGTTTTCCAAAATCAACTTTCAGGAACTACTTTGAATTAAATTTCTAATAAGACATAAATATTTAAATATTTCCCAGGTAGCCAAAAATATGGACAAATTTGGTTTACAAACCCTCATATTTAGGTGAAATTTTACATAAAACAATAACTACAGGCAACATCCAAAGAAAGATTTTATATACTTTAAAACTTAATCAATATCTGCAATACAATTTTCGAGGTGACCTTTATATCCAACACAAGAAATTTTGTTTTACGAGAAGAAGATGGCAGTGAGCACGGAGTTTTCACAGGAAAACAGCCCCGTCAGGCTGCACTAAAAGCTGCAAACAGAGGCGAAGGAACAAAATCCAAACCTGAAATTATCCGCCTCAGGGAACGCGGAACAAAGAAGGTGCATGTTTTCAAGGGATGGAAGGAAATTGTTAAAGCTCCCGAAAATAGGCCTTCCTGGATGCCAGAGAAAATAAATAAGCCATTTGTTAAGAAAGAAAAGATTGAAACTATTGAATGATTATACTATTCCTTTTTTATTTTTTGTGTTAAAATTATTCCTGGCAGCTGCAGGCCTGACCTAAAAAAGGCATT